>VXXH01000130.1 GCA_009835515.1 Candidatus Poribacteria bacterium | reverse complement strand
GGTAAATTTAAAGCGTTACATGAATTGGAAGAAGAACTCGCCTATCCATTTTTCAAACGGGAGTGGGACCTACTCGCTGAAGGCAGAGAGCAGAAAACCTATTGGCGACTGACTGTCGTTGAAACTTTTGTACCCGCTATTTTCTTTGTCTGCTTTACGGCGTTACTGATAATTGGTATTTACCTATTGGTCACCTCTTGAGACCCAGTAATTTTTGTGATGGAATAGTTTTACAGATTGATACTACTGCAGAGACCGGAGGTAACGCGATGCAAAATAAAATAAAGGCTGCACCGACAGTCATCTATCCCGAATCGGACGGTAAACCTATGGCTGAAACCGAGTCCCATCGAGACATCATGATAGATTTCATTCAGATGCTCAAACACTATTTTCGCAATACTAACGATGTGCATGTCTCCGGAAATCTATTGATGTATTATGAAGAAGGCAATCCAAGGAAATCGGTTTCCCCAGATGTATTTGTCGCCTTTGGAGTTAGTAAGAAACGGCGACGCACCTATAAAATATGGGAAGAAGGACACGCCCCTGATTTTGTGTTAGAAGTCGCGAGTCCAAGCACATATAGGCATGATCTCACACGCAAAAAGGACCTTTATGCGTCAGTTCTCGGTGTTCGCGAGTATTATATCTACGATCCGTATCACGAGGTCAATCCATATTTCCTCGGGTATCGTCTTATGGATGGCGTATATCAAGAGATAGAATTTGTGGATGGGCGTTTGCCATCAGTTGTATTAGGATTGGAGTTGGGTGAGCGCGATGGGGTTTTCGGACTCTATGATCCAAGCCGTTCAGTCTGGTTACAACCCCTTGAGGAACAGGTTAAACAAGCGGCACTTGCCCAGCAGCGGGCAGACGCACGCGCAGAGCGGGCAGACGCACGCGCAGAGCGGGCAGCACAAGCTCAGCAGCAAGAGGCACAGGCGCGGCAACGCACAGAATCAGAACTTGCAAAGACTTTAGCAGCCTTAGAACGCTTACAGCAAAAGACGGATGTCTGACATAGTAGCGTATGAAGGAATCAAGGGGAATTTATGAACATTAGAAATTGAGGTTCAAGAGATATAACCTGCCGCTGCTTCCAGGACTTGTTCCACCGTTATTCCGGCAATTACTGCACAACTTCCAGTACCACATCCCCCCGGATGCCGACCCGGATGACACGGATTACATCCCAGTTCTATCCCACTCTGTACGACTGTCCGCTTTTCACCGTAGGGACCGCTCCGAATATGGTTGGTTGAACCGAAAAGCGCGATTACTGGCGTATCCACTGCTGACGCAATATGCATCGGTCCTGTATCATTCCCAATATATACGTCGCATGTAGAAATTAACGCCGCGAGATGCCGTAGATTTTCCGTTTGAACCAGAATTGGTGGTCCGTCCATCATCTTTGCAACTTGTGCTTGGAGTTCCCGTTCGTTCGGACCGGCAAACAACAAAATCGCTGCATTCTGTTCTTTACACACGGCATTCGCGACCAACGCGTAGTTCTCTGCATCCCACAACTTATATTCCCAATTTCCGCCCGGATGAATGCCCATTAGCAACTGCTCTGACATAAAACCTGCATCGGCAAGAAAACGGGATGCCTCGGTGTTTTCCGCTTCAGTTAACGCTAAACGCGGGTGTGCATCTGTTGTGTCAACTCCATGATGCTGAAGCACCTCCAGATAGCGGGGAACAGCATGACGATTGCTCTCACCGCGAACCATTCCCCAATGTTTCGCACCAATACACCGCGCCGTGAGGCTATCCCGTAGATTCACAACGAGATCAAATTTTTCATGTCGTAAGGTCTTTATGAGTCGTAATCGTCCTTTCCAACCGGCGTGTTCGCCTCGATTATCATAAACAAGCGTAGCGTCAATATTGGGTTCAGTAGCGAGGAGATCAACCGCGCGCGGTCCAACGAGAAAGGTAATATGTGCGTCTGGAAAGTGTTTACGTAGAGGTAGGATAACGGCAGTGGATAGCACAGCATCGCCAATGAAACTGAAACTAAAAACAAGGATTTTTTTCATTTTTTTACAAAAGATTCAACCATTTCAACGGCTGTCGTCAATCCGTCTTCTGCTTCTATCTGTTTTCCCAAGACCTCTGCCCGCGTTGTCATCTCTGGAGTCGCTAAGACTTGCTGGATACGTTTCGCCAAGCGTTCAGGGGTAAGATTCCGGCGCCGCAGATGCTTCGGGGCAACGCCTAAGTCCGATAGCTGTTTTCCCCAATACGGTTGATCCGCGTGATGTGCTACAACAATAGACGGAACTTTCGCACGACACACCGAAGCGGTTGTCCCTGCGCCGCCATGGTGCACAACACAACACCCTTTCGGAAACAGCCACTGGTGTGGCACATACTCCGTGCAGAAGATGTCCGGTAGTGTTTCTTGTGTGCCGAGTTGTCCCCATCCCGCTTGGATGATCGCACGTTGATTGGTCTTTTTGACAGCCGCAATCAGGATTTCTGTCGTCTCACGTCCATTGGATCCACCCATAGAGCCAAACGTAATAATAACAGGCGGCGGACCCGCCGCTAAAAAATCGACAAGTTCCCTTGGTGGTGTATAAGAAGGCGACGCAAGATGCCAAACACCGGTGAATTTGTGATTCGGTGGAAAATCAGCCGGTGGACAGAGCACTGGAGATGCAGCAATGAGGTTTAGATGTGGCGAATACATGCCATCTAACGCCACAGAGGCCCTCGGCTCTCCGCCGACGGACGCGATAAATTGGTTAAAGAGTGTATCTATACTTGAGGCAAGACGGAGTTCCGCCAATTTCCACACAATAGCGTTGCAGATGCGTCCCCAATTCGGGAACGGGTAGGGCGCGAAGTCTAAAGACTTGATGAAACCCGGGCAATAGGTCACGGTGAGCCATGGGATTCCAGTACGAATCGCAGCTTCCTGTCCGGGAATATCGACTGAATGACAGATCGCTATATCAAACCCTTTCATGGCGGTCAAGCAGTCTTGATACCACTTTCCACCGCGACGCACAATCCCTTCCTTCACGATCAATCGTAGCATCGCGGTCGGGTCCCGCTTCGGAATAATAGCATCCATCGCCGCGTGAAATTCCGCTAAATCAAAAGCAACGCCTATCTCATAGTATTCCGCGCCAACCTCAAGAATCTTATCTCTATAGAGTACTGGTGAACAGACGCGTACCTGATGCCCACGTGCCAGCAAACGTTCCGACAGTGCTAAAACCGGATAGACATCTCCCGTTGATCCCCAGCAGACGACGACAATTTTCATTTTTGTCTCGCCTCTACAGTTAGTGTGGTTGCATCCCAAACCGGTTCAACGGGAAGTTTTTTCGTGCATTCCCACCCGATTTTACATTTATGCGCACTACACGGCCAGCACGGCATATCCCGCCGCACGATAGAGGCGTTTTCGCTCAACGGATGCCACGCCACGTGGTCTGTAGGACCAAAGATAGCGACTGTCGGCACGTCCAATGCCGCAGCGAGATGCATCGGGCCAGAGTCATTACAGACGACCAAATCGCAACAGGATAGCATCGCACCCAGGTCGCGAATCGTCTCTGGCGCGTAGGTTATCGAATCGGATTGCATTGCCGCTTGAATGTTCTGCACCAATGCTGCTTCTTCAGGACCGCGTAAAAGAAGTATCGTAGCGTTGTACTGTTGAGATAATCTATCAGCGAGTGCCGCGTACCGCTTTTCGGGCCAGCGTTTATCAAATGAACTGCCTCCTGGATGGATACCGATGAGGAATGCCTCCGTACCGATACCCAACGAGGTCAGTCGTGCCTCAGCAGCGGCAATCTCATCAGGCGACAGATGGAAGATGAGTTGCCGTTTGCCTGCTCCTTCACAGATGAGTCGTACCAGTTCCAAGTTCCTGTCAACTTCGTGGGTTTCACCTTTTGGATACTTACCGCGCCACGCGTGGGTGAGGGTAGATCTGAAACGTTTCTGATAGCGTCCTAAGCGGTAAGTCGCACCTGAGAGAAAAGCCACAAGGTGTGTCCACATCGCAGTTTGCATGGCGACAGCGAGTTGAAACCCTTCACGGCGTAATTCACGATAGAATTGAAGTCGCGCTCGGATCCCGCGGTGCTTGCCATCTCGATCAAAGATTAGAGTCCGATTCACATCTGGGTTCCCGATTAACACAGGGGCAGTGAGCGGACGCGCCAATACTGTTATTTCCGCGGATGGGTAATTCTTCCGTAACAACGCGATCGCTGGTGTTGAGTTCAGCAAATCGCCGATGCCGTCAACGCGGATGACGAGTATTTTATTCATATTAGGAAGCGGATCACTGTTTTTCAGAGCGCGAGATCGCATAACTTTTCCTTGGTTGTGCAGTTAAAGTGTTCTTTATTATACCACAAAGCGGTGGCGTTGGCAATCTTGAAGCTGCACACCACAAGCAGGTAATATCGTTGCCTTAGTACTAACCGATATGGTATACTATAACTATGCAGCACAAAGCACAAAGTACCACTGAGAGCGACCAGAAGCCCTCAGCACTCCGTTTTCTTTTCGGGACGCTCGTCTTCGGTTCAATACTTATTATTCTCACCTGTTATTGGATTATCTCCGCAGAAAATCGTGTCGTGTGGGAGCTCACCGATTTTTCAATCTTCCCGACTGTCCTTTTCACGTTCTTTTTCTTGGCTCTTGTTACCCCGCTTCTCAAAAAGGTATTCAAAGGTTTCGCTCCAACATCGCGGGAACTCGCGTTAACATACATAATGGTATCCGTAGCGACTGCGCTTGCAGGACACGACATCGTTCGACAGTTAGTACCGATGATCGCCAATGCTGGCTGGTTCGCAACACCCGAAAATGAATGGGCAGACCTCTTTTTCCGATTCATGCCGACATGGCTAACGATTACTGACCGCGGTATTTTACAAGGCTACTTTGAAGGCGATGATACATTTTGGCAGGAACAATACATGGAAGCATGGCTGTGGCCCATCTTGGCGTGGAGCGGATTGGTAATCGTGCTCCTGTTTATGATGCTTTGTGTCAACATTATTATCAGGAAACAGTGGATTGACCATGAGAAATTGAGCTACCCCTTAACGACGTTGCCTGTTGAACTGCTCGGTAACACTTCCGCGCTCTTTCGGAATAAACTCATTTGGCTCGGTTTCGGCATCGCGTTTGGGTTAGAGATTCTGGCAGGATTGAACTATCTTTTGCCGGTGATACCTTCGCTTAAAATCAAGTACCAACTCTATTTTGCTGATCGACCGTGGAACGCAATGGGACGTTTGCCGATCTATGTCTATCCGTTTGCGATAGGGTTTGGGTACCTCATGCCGTTGGACTTGTCGTTGTCTTTGTGGTTCTTCTATCTGTTTTGGGGTGCACAGCGCGTCTTTTTCAGTGCAACCGGGTGGACAACCGCCATCGGTTTACAGACGGAACAACGCGGCGGCGCATGGCTCGGCATTGGGGCACTCGCACTCGTTACAAGTCGGCGGCAAGTTTGGGAGATACTTACCGGTGTATTCTCCTTTAGGTCGAAAGATGGTTTATACCGGCTCGCGGTTTTCGGGTTGATAATCGGTATGCTATCCGTCCTGGTATTCTGGTATTTCGCTGGGCTTTCGCCGTGGGTCGCGCTCGGCTATTTCGGGATCTATTTGGTGTTATGCATCGGAATGACGCGTATGCGAGCGGAACTTGGCCCCCCAACACATGAATTACACAATATGCACCCCGATAGAATTATGTTGTTATTCGGAGGGAGTCGTCCATTGGGCGCGCAAAACCTAACCAACACAACGCTATTGTCGTGGCTCGCGTATGGATACCGATGCCACCCGATGCCACATCAGTTAGAGGCGTTTAAAATCGGTAGACAATTCCGCTTACATGAAAATCGATTGGTTGTGGCACTGATTGTGGCATCAATTGTGGGAACAATCGTTTCCATTGTCGGGCATGTGGCACTCTATTATGAATATAGGTTTGCACGGTGGGGTGTTGGTGAATTTAACCGCCTGCAAAGTTGGATTATAGCACCACGGGCACCGAATCTACTGGCTATGCAACATATAGCCTTCGGCTTCCTGTTCACCGGTGTGCTGACGTTTCTAAAACGTCAGTTTTTATGGTGGCCGTTTTATCCTGTCGGTTATGCTGTCGGGAACGGTTGGGCTATCGGTTGGATGTGGTTCTCAATCTTTTTGGGATGGCTCTTCAAACAGCTACTTTTCGCCGGCGGTGGGGTTCGAGCCTATCGTCGGGCGTTACCACTTTTCTTGGGTTTCGTGTTCGGCCAGTTCCTCGCTGGGAGCCTTTGGAGTTTGCTCGGGGTAATATTAAATATGAATATGTATACCCTTTTTCCATGAACCAAGCCCCGAGCAACGCGGAAACGAATTAGAAGTCTTCGAGGGCATCTTCTTCGGATTCAAAGACACCTATACTTTGTGTCAGCCCGATGGTATTGAAGATGTTCCGGACTTGCGTAGATGGATGTGCAACGCGTAGAACTTGTCCCTTTTCCCGCATCTTCCAGAGTAATCTAATAATCTCACCGAACCCACTGCTTGTAATAAAACTGCGTCGTTCAAAATTAAGTAAAACTTTTTCAGCGGCTTGAACATCCACATCAGCGTAAGCGTCACTCAAGATAGCTTCAGAGGCATCGGTAAGGTACCCCGTGATGTCAAATATAGCGATTTTTCCTTCGTGTCGAACGGAGATTTGAGAATTTGCTCTCACAATTCCCTCCTGTAAGATAAATCCTGAATTTGTTAAATCTGATTATTAGTTGCGATATAAGCTCTTAATCCTCAGTAAAAGTTCGTTGGAGCGGTGTATGCTCGGGTTGCGAATGAATTATCGTGCCATCGTCAAGATGGAGCCACGTCTCAAATTGCCGAGTGCCTTCCGCTAACTCAATGACACGAGCACCCCGCGGAAACCCTTCTCTGCCGTAGGTATTATAGCCAGTGGCGCGACCATAGCAGAGACGAATCCCGTGTAGATCGCCCCAGAAATCGTTGATATGTTCGTGCCCAACAAAAGTACCCATGACATCGCCAGCCTCATGCATCGCAGCAAAAAAACCGGTATTAACCTGAGGCGCGCAAACATTCTCATATTTCACACCGTAGCAAGTATGAAAATCCCACACCTCGTCATATTCCGGAATTGGGATGTGGAAAAAGGCAAGTGCCGGAAGGGGGTGCCCCGCTTCAGCCGTGAACTTTGCCGATTCTTGCAGATACCATACAATTTGTTCCCGTCTGATCCAATCATAGCCACCAATATCTGTTGGCGCGTAACTACCGGAATCGATGAAATAAAGCACTGCAGCAGATACGTTCTCTTCAGAATTTTGGATGGGTAGCGCGTAATTTCCAACCCCAGGTATCTCTTCGGGACCTGGTTCCGAGAGTGCCAGTTTGCTATCTTGCATAACCGCCATCAACTCGTGACGATCCGCACTGCCTTCGTCATCATGGTTGCCGAAAACCGCCGCCCACGGAATCCCGCATCCCTCTACGATTTTAACAACCGCTCGGAGAGAATCAGCAGCATCATCACAGCCACCGCCAGACAAAATATCACCCGTCAACACAATTAAATCCGGGGATTCTGCTGCTGCGATTTGTGTCATCAGGGCTGCTGATTGCTGATCGGCAGATTCACCGTTCTGCCAGTGAATATCGGTAAATTGCACGATTTTAAAACGTCGATCGCTATTGAATTTCAATAAGTTTTTCACTATTTATTGTTCTCCTTGGGGCATAATCATAGCATAATTCCCAAAAAT
>VXXH01000174.1 GCA_009835515.1 Candidatus Poribacteria bacterium | reverse complement strand
ATTCTTATTTGTCTTTGTGCCGGGGGCTGTGCGGATGAACATGTATCAGACGCTATAACTATCCTCGGGATAGAACTTGAGACTGAACCTGTTATCCAGACATCTCTCCCCCCAATCGTATGGGCAGCGTTAGAACAGCACGCCGACGAAATGTATTCACGGATAGAACGCGATTACGGCAAAGAAACGCTTGAAAACTTTGTTGATATAAAGGCTATGCAGAGAGAATTTTACACCCGTTATATCGACGCAGATGGAATTGCTATTGTTGCCAACTCGGATGTAGAGGACAAGCATCTTATTGAGGCGAGAAATGCTGTTTTGGTAATGACGGCGAAACACTCAGAACTTCGCGAAAGTTTAAGAGTTGAACACGGATTTTACATGGTTTTGGTTGACGCACGCAAGGTTTCATTTTCTCTGATACCAGAAAACCAAATTGAATATCTAATTGAAAAAACTCACAGCACTCAGACTTGTACTACTTCGTCTGTCACTTCGTCTGTCGGCCGAGGTATTAGAGGTTTCTGTTTCGGTGGTAACATGCGCAGCTTTGTCCATGAGTTCGGGCATGCTTTGAATTCCGTAATAGTTCGTTTGAAACCTCGAGTTTTTCGACGTCAGGTGGCTCAAGCATATGACACGGCTAAGGAAAAAGGGATATGGTCGGGGAATTATATAGAGAAGAATCCTCGTGAGTATTTCGCTGAAGGTGTTAACTATTGGTTTCATGATATTGGACCGGGGAGATGCTTTGAAACACGGGAAGCATTTGCTGAAAAGGATCCGCTCTTGGCAGAGATTCTCAGTGAATGGTTTTTACCTGTAACGCTGTCGTGGTATCCTCCTAATTCACGGCGTCCTGATTGTCCTATTTTAGAAACGTTGCCGAGTTATTAGAGTAGGTGGACGGGCATTACTACTTAGACCATTGCCGAGTATCGCTATCCATTCAATATCAAATCCCGTCGCAGGTGGTAAGCCGCTAACATACGTAAATCCAATGTTATAATTCGCGCCTGGCTCAAGGGTCAACGGAAAATCACAGGAGCATTCGGTTTTCGGTTTGAGACAATCAGCAATCAGCTCTGACTCCATATAAACATGCCACCCTTACAGGGTTCAAGAGGGTTGAGGCACGCGTTTCTATAAACATGCCGTCCTTACAGGACTAAAAAAGAGAAACCTGTAATGCAGCCCTCAATTGAATGGCTCTGGAAAATCAGGATTTCAGTTGCATACTACTGAATAATATGGTAATCTAATAGGGAATAAAATGTGCTAACAATCTCAAACTACGCTTCTCCTATAGCCTCAATTTTTCGACCAAGCTCTTAACGAAAGGGTCAACGTGCGTCACTGGAACAGAAAAAAAGTCTTAGTCCTACTCGTACTCCTACTTTTGTGGGGGTGTGACTCACAACAAAAGCAGCAGGCACAGCAGCCGACGAGCCAACAGCCTGTGTCCTCTGACGCGATGGAACCCGTCACGCCGCCTCGCGCTGAAGATTGGCATACATTCATGTACGATTTAGGCTTTTCGGGAATTAGCCCGGATAAAAGCCTCGCACCGCCACTAAAATTGCTGTGGAAATTCAAGACCGGCGGTCCCCTCTATGCTTCCCCAGTGATAGCGAACGGCATTTTATATATCGGCTCGACCGATGGCAAGTTGTATGCACTGGATGCGAAGCAGTGGGGTGTTAAATGGGTGTTCGATGCCGGAGATGCTATCCGCTATTCTGCTGCAGTGTTCGGAGATCAGGTCTACTTCAGTGCTCGGAACAATAAAGTCTATGCATTAAACGCAAAAACAGGCGAAAAACTGTGGGAATTCAAATCGAAAAATTGGATGGACGCGCCTCCAATTGTGACGGATAACAGGGTTTATGTTGGCGCGTTTCGGTCAACAATCTATGTGCTGAACGCGCGGACAGGGACGCTTGAATCAAGGCGTGATAAGACAATCCAGATCGGTGGTATTGAATACGGATGTGCAAATGGGGTGTTCCGTCCGGTCTCCCCGGAACACAATGCGAAGGTGTGGCGAGGTGAGACAGCAGGCAGTGAAAGTTATCCCGTAACAGCAAATGGCACCGTCTATATTGGCGCACGCGACGGGCAACTTCATGCCTTTGACATGGCATCACAGACACAAATTTGGACCTACCAACTCGGAGGTTTTATTGAAGCTGCGCCTGCTATCTCTGACGGTATCCTCTATGCTGCATCCGGCGATGGTAGCATCTATGCGTTTACCAACGCAAGTGAGGTTACAAACCTTGCCAGCAGGAATCGTGAGACGGACACGCGTCGGACGGGTGTTGTGGTGCATGACACGGCACCGGTTTACGCGAATAAAGAAGGCATGTCTGTGTTGTTAAACCTCAACGATGGGGTGCGTTTGCCGATCGCGCAAACTTCGGAGGGTTGGTATGAGGTCGAACTTCCGAACGGTGTCCGGGGCTGGATGGATAAGTTTGCTTTTGGAGAATTTGAAGAGACTGACGGTATCATGTTCAACACAACGTTTAGTCGTAAGCGGGGTCTACCAACTGCACCGCCGCGTAGGATAGAATTGGTTGAAGGTGCGGAGTTTCCGCGCTGGAGCCCGGATGGAGAACTTCTTGCATTTCTGAGAAGGAATGACGTCGGCAGTAGATATTGGCATGCGAACGAATTGTGGATTATGGATCGGAAAGGCGAACAGGTGCGAAAACTGCTGACCGGGCAATTCTATAATCCGCATGTCTCTTGGTCATTGGACAACAGACTCTTGGCATTTGAGGTTGACGAAGAGGGCGAACGCCGTATCTATACAATGGATTGGCAGTTCGGACGGATTAAACAGTTAGTTCGTGGCGAGGGTCCCGCTTGGGCACCGACCTCAAACCGCTTGGTCTTTAGAAGGCGCGAAAAGGAGATGGATGTTATCTACCGTATCAATAGCGATGGCAGCGGTTTACGTGCGATTGCGCGTGTGCCGATTGAACGCCGACAACGCACCTACACCTATCTTCCCGCCCCATCTTGGGCACCTGATGGCACACGCGTCGCTTTTGGTGTGAACAACGCAAAATATGTGGGTATCCGTATCCAGGATATAGAAGGTGAACGCTTGAAAGAGATTCAAACACAGCATCAACAGGTGCATCGGTTGAATTGGTCGGCGGATGGGACACTGTTGGCTTATGTGCTATCCGGTAGCAATCGTCCCGGTCAGCGAATTGATAAACAGTTACACATATCAGCGTCGGCACCGGCATTGACGCAGAGCCAGATATTGAAACACACGTCGCCTGCTTGGTCACCGACAGGAAAACAGTTAGCATATCTGGAACGAGAGGACTGCGAAGGCATCCGCTGGAAAGTCTGGGTGTATGACCTTGAGAGCGGTAAGAAGTCTCCTATCGCCAGAACCGCGATGAAACTGACATCCGTCGTCTGGACACCAGATGGCGGGCATCTCTGCTTGTGGCAAACGTCAGATTATCTGCGCGATAACGCGTATAAACCGGCACTAACGCAGGCGTGGATTGTGCCGATTGACTTGCCTTAAAACGCCGCTTCAAATAACGCTACCATATCTTTTTCTGTACACACTCTCGGATTGAATTTGTGGCAGTGATCGAGCATCGCATCTGTGCCGAGTTTTGGAATCTTCTTTTCATCTAAACCCGCAGCTCCGAGACCCACCGGCATCTTTAATTCCGTATTGAATGCCCGAATCTTATCAATAGCAGCATTCCCCGCTTCACTGTTATCCATGCTGCTGGTGTCTATGCCCAAAGCACGCGCGATCTCGGCGTATTTCTCCGTTGCGTGGGAAAAGTTAAATTCCATGACAGGTGGGAGCAGAATAGCGTTCGCTACACCGTGTGGGATTGGGGCATCCGTGGAAAGTTGGTGCGCCAGAGAATGGACAGCACCGAGACCTTTCTGGAATGAAAACGCCGCCATGCACGACCCCAAGAGCATTTCGCCGCGCGCCGTTACATCTCCACCATCCTGATAGACTTTTTCGATATTCGCACTCAACATTCTGAGTGCCTGCAATGCGACCCCTTCAGCAATCGGGTGATACTTCGTCGCAACATACGCCTCAATACCGTGCGTAATGGCATCCATACCCGTGGCAGCAGTGAGTGCCGGTGGCATGCCGACCGTTATCCCGGGATCCAGGAGTGCTATGTTCGACATGTTGAACGGCGTAACGATTGCTCGCTTGCGCCAGCGGTCAGTTGTATTGAACGATGTATCCGTAATGATCGAACCCTGTGAGACTTCACTACCGGTGCCAGCCGTTGTCGGGACACAGATGAGTGGCGGCATATCACCGCGAATCCGTTCAAGTCCGCCAACATCAGCGTAGTACGGTTCTAAAGGGGGTTCATGGGTTGTCAAGAGGCGGACGGCTTTGGCGGCATCCATGACGCTACCCCCACCGACAGCGATGACGACATCACAGACTTCGGCTTTGTAGACTTCCACACCCTGGGTGATGCTAATGTCTGTGGGATTCGGTTCAATATCTGAATAAACGGCATGCGTCAAACCGATTGCGTCCAATGCCTCTATCGCTTTCTCAAGAATACCAGCGTTAATAATACCGGCATCGGTTACCACCAGAGGCTTTTTGCCATCAAACGCCTTGACATGTTCACCTAAGTTTTGAATGGCACCGTCGCCAAATTCAATTCGTGGGGGAGAAAAATAGTTTTGCATTTGAAATTTTTTGCATAAACGGAGCGCGAGGCAGCGAGACCTCGCGCTTTATGTTATGAGCAGTGTTCAAACTCTATTTTGCAGATTTCAGATGTGCCCAAGTCGTCGCGAGTTTGCTTTTCGCATCAACTGGTAACGAAGGACCATCCGGTCCATAAACCAAGACATCGTCATACTTCGCAACCGTGCTCCAAGTTGCAAGCCCGACTCTCCCGACACCATTCTCGGTGTCATCGTCCACCTGCGCGACTTCTTCATCGTTGAGGAAGAGCGTGTAACTACCGGGTTCATTGACAATCTTGATGCTATACCAGTCATCATCTTCTATAGTGTGATTACTATTGGCACCACCTTTACCGCCCCAGGATTCAACTTGCGAGCGTGTGTTTCCCCAACCGCCGAGGTTCCACCAGTATTCCAATGAAGGTTTGAGTTTCTCCATGCGTGGCGGATGGTCTTCAAGTGCTTGACCACGAGGTTGCATCAAGCCTTGGCACCGGAACATAATCAGGAAGCCTTCAGCACCACTGATTTTACTCCCTCTCACCTCAAAGGTATAGTCATTCCACTCGTCATCCCAGAATTCGTCAGCGACGACACTCATGCAGTTGGGTGTATTTTGGAGTTGATGATATTCATCAGCCTTGAGTTCCCAATCGCCAAAGAGAGCGACACATTTTTTTTCAGATTCCTTTGGGTCATCAAAATTATCTTCAAAATAGGTTTGCGACATCGCAATCGCAGCGATGCCGAGCGTGATACCGCAGATAGCAATGAACAGGTTACGTCTGTTCATAATAGAATCCTCCAATTATTTGTATTTCATGTAGCATAGGCTGTTAAGCTATGCGTCTCTCGTGCCTTCCCCCGTAGTATAGGAAACCGTTAGTTGTGCGAACTAATGATTAAGCGAAAATTCGGCTGAATTTAGTAAAACCCAATAGAGGTCTTCGTAAGCCAAGTCTTTGTTGCGGTAGAGACTTCGTTCCATATAGCGTTGAAAATAGGTTTTCTCTTTAGCCGTTGGTAACCGAGAGAGAATGTTAAGATAGATATATTCCAGTCGATCGGCAGGTTGGCGCCATTTTTCCATGACATAATTGACGAAGCTGCCGCGTTCTCCGTGAGTCGCGCTATCGTTCACCATGTTCCCATTGATCATCATGAGTGCCTGTGGCACGGTTCCGTTGAAAGCTTCGATCTCTTCCATTTCGCCGTTATCAAGTAGGAACAGGAACCTTTCGAGATGATCGCGTTTCCTTTGTTCAAGCTCGCGTAGCATCCCCCTGCGGTCCTCGCCGCCCTGCCTGTTCGCGCCTTTCATTTTGACCTCTTGAAGCCTTTCATAGCCAGTCGCCTGCAGGAGCGAATAGAAGAACTGCTCAGCACTTAGCGGTTTCAAGTACGCGTGTGAATAATAAAGTTCGTCATCTTTATTACTCTTATTCGTTTGTGATGTGCGCTGGTAAGCTTCTGAATTAAGGATTGTCTGCATTAAGTGTTGCAGATCGTAATCGTAAATGACGAGATCCTCGGCGAGCCAATTCAACATTTCCGGGTTAGTGGGTAGATTCTCTTCACCGAATCCGTCAATAGGTTCAACAAAGGCGCGTCCCATGAAGTGTTTCCAGATGCGGTTTACGATTGCCCGGCTGAAATAGGGGTTTGATTTATCGGTCATCCATTGTGCGAGAGCCGCACGCCTTTTAGTGAGTGAACCTTTGTATTCTGTGCCGCCAAGGAAACGTGGGGAAACTTCTGCGTCCATTCTCTCCACCCACATAGACTTCCTCGGTTTGTTGGTAATCAGAAAATTTTCCATCCGTCTCTCATTACCCGCCATATCCATTGTTTGGATGTATCCTTTCTGTTCACTCTCAATACCAGTAAAAAAGGCGGCAATACCGTAGTAATCTGCTTGACTCCAAGCTTCTGTCTTATGGTCGTGGCATTCAGCACACTGCATAGGTAACCCTAAAAAGAGTCGCGAACTATGCGAAGTGAGAACAGCTGGGGATCGATCATAGCGCATGATATAATTGCCAGCACCGTTGTCTTTTAGTTCACCATCAGCCGCGACGAGTTCTTGAACGAACTGATTGTATGGTATATTTTTCGTCAATGCGTCCTGTACCCAAGTTGTTAATCCGATGCGCCGATCATCTCCATCACCACGTCTGCCGATTAACCAGTTTACCCACAATCCAGTCCAATAGTTAATGTATGGCTCGCTTCCTAACAATTGATCAATCTTCTTTTGGCGTTTGTTGGGAGAACCGTCCTTGAGAAAATTCAAGACTTCTTCGGGGGTGGGGATTTTACCTGTCAGGTCGAGATGAACACGACGTAAAAACTCCGTGTCCTCTGACATCTCTGAGGGTTGAATATCCTTTCTTTTCAGCACAGCGTTGATGTGCCGGTCGAGGTGTTTTGTGCTTGATGAGACTTGCCGTGTCGGGGCAACCGTAACTTTAGTGCAATTCAGTGTCAAGAAAGCAAAAGCGACCAGAACGATTGCGGAACGAGCAGTAATTCCAAAGGATTTTTTCACGGTAGATAACCTCCAAGGACACAATTTGGGGCAAATATGTTTCTTAAGAGTCTAACCCATTTTTGGCGGCATTGTCAAGAAAAAGCGAAGGAAGATTGATATTAACTCCACCGAACACCTGTCGGAATAATACCGACATCTTCACCGCGGCGCATCGCTTCTGCGGCATCAAGGATACTTGCCAAATCGTGCTGGGGTGTGAAGTCTAACAGCGTTTTGATTTTGCTTAAATCAAATTCAAAATAGAGGGATTGTGGGAGTTTCACATCAACAAAATCCATCTCGTAGCGTTCAGATAGGTATGGCATAACCTCTTCGTGTTTGAAAACGCCATTGCCACCGAGTGTGAATTCTTCACCGACAGCGGCATCTTTCTCAATTCCTAAGACCAATCCTTGCACGATATCTCGGACATCGGTGAAATGTTCCTTGAAGGGGTGTCCGTCACGGTTGCGTTTGAGTATGAACTTCTCTTGTCCGTCCCAGAGACGTTTGACGGTCTCTGCAGCCTCTAATTCAGTTGGATCATCGCCTTTATAATTC
>VXXH01000781.1 GCA_009835515.1 Candidatus Poribacteria bacterium | reverse complement strand
ATGTGAAAAAAATGTAGAATTTCCTGAATTTTAGCCAAATTCATTTTTTATTTGACATAAACTTTGTGTTTTTTGTATACTACTAAAAAGCATTCTCTTACTCGAGGAGTAGGGCTTATTGCTCTACTCCAGCAACTACGAATTGTTGAGTGAGGGAATTATGAGTAAGAGAACGTGTTCTGGCGCGTTCTCTTTTTCATTTAAGGAGCGTTTTTTATGCTAACCCAAAAAGTACTACATGATTCCCAGATGATGAATATGCTGAATGTGGTTGTTGAGAACTTCAAGCAGCAAGGCGTAATTTGTGAGATCACCTCGCCAACGTCGTTCTCTTTTTCGTCAACATTGCCGTCTGCCCGTGTCGAAGATGTTTTTGAAGGATGTTCTTTGCCATTGAAATCGACGATCCAGAGTTTGGAGGAGACCGCGGGCTGTCATGGCTCAGTGGAAGTTATCGGACTCGCACGCGCAGATGAGTAATCTATGAGGTTGTTTTCCTTATGATTGATCCACGGGTAATGGAGAAACGGATTAGAAGTTGCATGCAACGGATCTCTGGTAATCGAAAAGATGAAGCCCTCGTTGCTGAAAAAAAAAAGCGAAAGTTGCTATAGAGCTTCAACAGCTTGTAAATGATGGGCTTATTGAGGTAGCTGAAGTCCGGTATCGTCGTGATCCTGAAACACTTCAGCGTAATGGGTTGATTATCAAGTACGAGAATTGTTTTGAGACAGTTGAAACTTTAGAGGTTGATTTCGATGCAGACGCGACGCAGATCACATAGTAGACTGTTTAATCCAATAGACGAGATGGCGCGCACAGCGAGCGTGCCTCGGCATGTGGTAGATCAGCAACCTGGTTATCAGAAGTTTTTGACGACTGGGAATGTTGAATCTGAGATGTATTCTGTACACTTCAGACGGCATAGGCTTTTACATGAGATGCGGCGTATTTCGGAATCTGATCCGCGTCTCAATCGTGTTTTTTACAAACTCTCGGCGGACGCATCAGAGAAATCGTTCTCTGTTACTGTTGAAGATGGACCGGGTAAGCGGGCGCGCGTTGAAGCGCAAGGTGTTTTAGATCGATGTCGTTACTTGATCAATGACCGTGAACATCTACGTGGCTGGATCGAAGCTTTGCTGAGAGACGGTGACTTGTTTATCCAGTTGATGATTACTCCGCAGCGTGAAATTGAGGTTGCAAAGAAACTGGCTGCAGAGATGACGTTTTCTCGTATGGATGCGAAAGGTAATTTCCCGGAAGGTAAGAAACCGTATTATCAAGCGAAAAGTTTGTTTGACCACGAGGTACTCGCGGAGTTTGAGGAATGGGAGATAATTCATGCGAAATGGCGGTATGAGGATGGTATGCCTTATGGAACACCGCTGTATCTTGCGGGACGAAAAACTGTCAAGCGCGTTGATTCTGGTGAAGAAAATATGGTTGTTCGCCGGGATTTGCGGTCGGGGATGCGTTACTTCTTCAATATTGGGACACCTGATAATCCGGGGTCTTGGGAAGAAGTTGAGAAATTTAAAGAGGAAAATAGGGATTCTCTTGAGCGTCCTATGAATGCCGTCAGCAATTTCTTCGGCAACGGGCTAATGGATATGAAAGCTGTTCAAGGGGATTCTGAACTTGGTAATAAAGAAGATATAGACCATTTTGAAGGCTTGCTTTTTATGGTGGGCCTCACGCCAATGGCATTGATTTCTGGGGGTCGGGAGAAAGCAACAAATCTGAATGTTGTAGATGCGGAGGAAGAAGATTATGCGCGAACCCTTATGGCGATTTGTGAAGCCGCTGAGTACGGCTTTGTAAGACCAATTTTTAACAGACAACTACTTTTATCAAATATCAATCCGGACTCCATTGATTACTCGGTTAATTGGGGTGCGAAAGGCCGTGAATCTGATTATCGAAAACTTCAGAAAGCGGCATTATGGATTCGCCTTGGTGGTTCTCATGAGACAGCCTATGGTCTCGCAGATTTAGACATGGATCTGACTTATGAGGATGAGTTAGCGAGAATTGAGGCACAGAAGGAATTAGGGATTGTTCCCTATACTGGTCCGAGTCTCTCTCGTTCTAATTTGGATGTGCCACTCGAACCGGCACAACAAGATAATTTAACACAAGAGGCAGATTGAATCAGTGATCATAATCACTTGAATTCAATCTGAATGAATCCAGATGAAATATCCATTCATGAAACGCTTCACAGAAATGGTGAAGCGGATGGGGAAAACACTTAATGAGGTTTTTGCTGTTGTCCCGAATTCTTTTCAACAGTATTGGGGTGACGTTCAAAAAGCACTCAGTGATGATCCTCCCGATGACCTACATCGAGATGACTGGCTTTATATGGAAGCTTTGATAGGGGATTCTCCTGATCAAGTGCTTCTGGAATGCTATAAAGCAGACGGGGGTCGTACGTACTACTTATACGATATTGCGTTTGAGGATGGCACTGTGAAGTGGTCGAATCAGCGCGAGGTTGAGGTAGAAGCGTATTTGAAGGCGAAACCTGTCATGGAATCTCGCTTGACCAAGGTTGTTGATCCTCCTGAAGAATTAATCATTGATCAGGGTGATGGCCAAGTCGTTATTAATGTCACCGAAGGCGCGAAATTTGGCTATGTCGAAATTGCTCAAAAAGCCGATGTCCGTAATAGGAATAATCGCATTTATCCGAAGGATGTTCTTCAGGATGCGGTTGAACGGTTCAAAAGGCGGATTCGGGAAACGGGCGCAGCGGCAATGGAGACCATGCACCGAGAGGAAAGGTTCATCGGTGATGTGTGTGCTCTGATTCACGATGTCGTGTTCAATGAATCGACGGGTGTGGTTTCGTTACCCAAAATTGAGTTTGTTGATACCCAATCGGGTAAAGATGTTATGACTTTGCTGGATGCTGGCTTGGAATTCCAGGTCTCACAGCGTGGTTATGGCTTCTCTCATGAAGAAATCGATCCAGTGACTGGTATGAAAGTTCAGATCATGGATTGGCTTAAAATTGACGGATTCGATTTGGTCTGGAACGGCGATGCTTCGGTTGAAGATGCTGCTTTGTCTCTCAATGAGACGGTGAATGCTCAGCAGCAGCAAAGTGCTGAACCGACGAATGAAGGTGGCAGCGATCTGAATCAACAGCAGCAGCAATCTGATCCCCCGCCGCAAGAGCAGGAACCACCGGTACGTTCTCCGTATTTCTCAGGTCGATCGAATGAGCGTGGTAATCCGACTCAGGGCAATCCGTCACATCACGCTCAAGAGCAGCAGCAACAACAACAACAACAGCAACCGCCTCAACAGCAAGAGATGCTGAATAAAGAGGTGGTTTCTCTGGTTCAGACGGCAGTTGAACAGCTTATGGCTCCGTTAGAGAGGAAGTATGTTACTGAGACGACTGAACTTCGGCAGAAAGATTTTGTTCGTACTGCTGAACAAGTTATTGATGATGTTCTCTCGCAGCATCCGCGTTTTTCTGCTAAGCAAAAAGAAGCGATTAAATCTGGTGTGAATGTTGGTGCTTTATTTTCGGAAGTAGATAGTATTGATACTTCCTCAATTACACGTGTTTTAACGCCTGTGTTGGAACGGGAAATTGAACAGGCTGATAAGTTGATTGCTACTGATGAAGTGAATGGTTGGCGTATTCCTAACGGTAATCCGAATGTTCCCTATATTAATAATGCAGGGGGCGTAACATTTGTGGATGTTGTTAATGATGGTCATATTGCGCGTATCTTTGAAGGTCAGGTTTATGAGACGCTTATAGAAGGTACGATTGATGAGATGACTCGGAATAACCGACAGTCTGAGAATAATCCAGATGGACCTTGGGTTATGCCGGTAACCGATCCAGGTATGAAAGTTTTAGCGTCGGTTATGGATACTTTTATTAAAGAAAAGGCTCCGCAGCTGGCGAATGAAACACAGGTTGCTGGTTTGGGTATTCCGATTAATCAACTCTCGATGTTACTTGTGCCTGTTGTTTGGCGTATGACGACTTTTATGCAGATGGCGCAACTTCATCCTATGCAACTTGTTGTAGAGGATATTCCTGTTGAGAAATGGACAGGACAGCAGGCGAATGTCAATGATTGGGAGCGTTGGAATGCTTTAGATCCGGGGGATTCGGCGGTGATTCCCGAATCTGTCCTCAATTACGAGGACTATCGTCTTGCTGTAGGTTACCAGCCGCAGCATGTTCGGGTTACACCGAAGACGAGAGCAATGACTCGCAATACAGTGATGAATCCGATTATGCGATCCACTGCCTTGGCAGCTCGTGAGGTTATTAACCAAAACGATCTTACTGGGTGGCGTGCCCTTATCATGGAAGCCATGAAGCTGGATCATGTTAAGGTTTCAACGTGGACGGCATTGAGTCGTATTGGTTCGTCGGATGAGTACACTGTTCGAGATGGGTTAATTCCCTATGAATGGATCGTCACTGAAGATAGCAATGACAATGTTGCTAAGTCTGGCTTGGTCCGAAATTATCCTGCTGATGGTCAGGCTACTGCTCCGTCTATTGTACAGCGTGTGCTTCAGCCTCTTGAGCTTCAGGAAGGTGCTGGTGATAATACACCGTTGCTCTATGACACCGATTATACGGTGGATTGGGTGAAAGGTACGATTAAGCTCACAACTGCCGGGCGATCAAAAGCGTCTACGGCGAATGGTGTTCGGGCGAAGTACTCTTATGCGACAAATATCTCTGTGTGGGATGCCACAGTGCCGGCTGGGTCTACATTTATTGATCATCTCTTGGACCTTCGTTTGAAAGTAGCCGATGTTCGTGTTAAAGTGAAGAACCGTCACTATGAACCAGAGTGCTTGGCTATGAATTACGAGTTGATGGATAAGCTGAGTGCCGGTAAAAACTTTACCAATGAAGGCACTAATGCTGCGCAGTCTCTTGATGTGATGTCTAATGTTCTCAGGTATGCCGGTTCAGATGTGGTTAACACAACGGCTATTCCTAAAGAGTATTTGATTTGTGGACAGAAGATGTCGCTTCTGTTTGGAGTTCATACTCCTTTCCATTTGACAGGCGCGCATATTACTGATAATACAGGCGATCAACGCCATTTCGGTGAGCAGTTTGCTGGTATGGGGGTTCCGGCTCCCGAGAAAGTGTCAGTTTGTATTGTTAAGAATTTGCCATAGGGGTAGTTTAAGGTATGTGGCTCTGTAATGGAGCCACATATGAAAGTTGAGAAAAAGATAAATTGATGGAAGTTTTCCTTATGGTGCCTATTTTCTTTCAAGGACTTTGCCTGAGTCAGCTATCTTAAAGATTTGTGGGCACCACCAAAAGAGATCCAAAATGACTGAATATCCAATTACACCTGAACTCCAGGAAGAAATTGATAATCGGATGACGTATCATGCACCTACAGGCGATCAGCCGGAACGGTATCAGGCGATTCGCTCGGGTGCTAAAGAACTGATGGAACTTGCGGCTCGGTTAGTGCCGCCAAGTCCTGAGCGTGGCGAAGCTTTTAAAAAACTTGAAGGATTCTGTTTTTGGGCGAATGCTGGAATAGCCCGGAGAGAATGATGGCAACGCGTGATGAGGTTTTAGCACAATATGCGAAGCTCCCCGCCTTTCGCGGTCTTGTTTCTGCGGATATTGGGGTCTACCTTGATCTTGCTCTTGAAGCGGTTGAAGGGTATGCTCCTAAGAAAGTCAAAATGAAAAAGATCCCTAAGCGAGATGACGCTCGGTATTCTGTGCCGGACGGAGCGAAAACGCTCTTAGGGGCGTTTGTGGCTGATAGTAATATCCGTATCGAGATGCGGGAGGAAGAAACCCCGGCTGGTGAACGGAGTTATCTGTTGCTACAGGTACAAGTGCCGTCTTGGATAGATCTTGTCCGAGATGATGATGTCGCGGGCTACCAGTCCTACCCAACGCCTTATGCTTCTGGTTTTCGCTATGGGACGTATGCCGGTAGTGGTTACGCTTCCCATGATCTGGAGTATACGATCGCTCTCACTGTTGAGGCTCTTTCCGCTCGACAATTGATGGCGTTGCGGCTCTATGCGGAATCTCAAGCCTATGAGTTTCAGGCGACAAAATCTGAAAATCTTTCGGATATTACCGATCGGGATGCTACTGGTGAAAGTACTACTCTGAGACGGTCGCAATCTGGTAATGCTTTTCAGAAACTTGCGGATCGAAAAGAACAAGAATTTAAGCGTGAAGTGGCGCGTCCGTATTGGGCTACTGATTCTTTTGGGCTCACGGAATATCTGTGGAGTGAGCATCGGTTGTGAGGTTTTTTATGGGAGTGGTATGTCCACCTATAACGCCAATGAAAACTTTGAAAGAGATTTTGAGAGAAAAACGACCGAGGCGTTTACATTCTTCACGTTGGTATCACTCGCGTCGTGGTCAAGGTCGTAGAAGCCTTCGGAGGTCTTATTGATGAGATATGTCGATCCTGCGTACCTCGCTTTGCTGTCTGGTAACTGAAGCGATGGTGGGTGCCGTGAGCAACCAAACACACCGTACAAGAAAGATACGGGGCTACCGGAAAAAGATTTTGTTTCTGAGCGGATAAGTAAAAAACAGCGGAAATTAGACGAGCAACGGAGAAAAAATAAAAATGCCGTACCTGTGGACAAAAACGAGCGAAATTCAGGTATATCTTGATAAGCAAGGTACCATCCAGATTCAAGTAGATGATTCCGATGATCAGGGTAAGCTCGCGAAGGGAGAAACTTTTAAATTAGATTCTGCTGAACAGTTAGAAAATGAAGCAGTTTATGAGGTTGTGACTTTTTTGACTATGGCGTTTGCACCTGATCCAGATGAAGCGGATGTCGGCAATGATGATGATTCTTTGAATGTGGATATAGGTATTTATGGACCAACGCCTTTAGGGTTGCTTCAGGTTGGTTCTGCTGATGGTATCCCTGGTATATTATGTCCTCACTATTTGCGTTTGTTAGTTGCGAAGTTCACAGCAGCGAAAATAGGAATTGTCCGTGTTGGGTCGGGTCTTGGCAATTTACCGCATTGGATTACTGAATTTGAAAACGATGTTTTTGCCCAACTCCGAAGGCTTGTTGTGAATGCTGAGACTATTGTCAGTGATCTTAATGGACTAAAACTCCGAAATGATTATGATTTGGCTGTGGTTTTGATGAAGATGAAAACCCGTTCTCGTGCCGTTATTGATGGACCATAGTATGTATACTGCTAATAAGCCTATTTTTGAATTTCTCTGTGCTTTTATCCGTGAAAACTTTTTGAAAGATGAAGGGAATACCGCACCCCCTGCTGTTTTTTCAAGAGAAGACCCTGCATTGGTGTTCTATGGGAGTAATGATGATCGTCCATCTGATGCTGATCGGATTTTCAAAAACTTTTATCGTGGTCCCGTTTTGTTAGATGGATTGCAGCCGAATGTTCATTTTCCGTTGGCTTGGTTGGAATTTGGACAGATCGGAGATATTGAGTTTGAGTCTGCACCGCAAGGGTATTGCTACAAACTTCGGTATCAGATGCCAATTTTTACTCGGAATTTACAAACTGCGGGCGGTATTCCAATACAGGAGACATTTCGATCAGATACTGATGATAGTTGTGCCCGCGGTGTTGGCGATATTGTCTCTGAAGTCGTTGAAAAAGCGTGGTCGGAATTACACATGGGTTTTAGACCTGGCGGGAACTTTCAGTTTGTTGATAATTCTTTCCATCGTGTTACGGGTAGCTCTGGACAACTTCCTTTGAATGATGTGAATTGGTGGGTAAAACAATGGTCGGTTGACGTAAATGGCGAAGTCGTAGATACAGTTTC
>VXXH01000358.1 GCA_009835515.1 Candidatus Poribacteria bacterium | reverse complement strand
TATCTTCATCGGTAATTTCTCTGCCCGCGACGACACTCATTACTTCGTAAAGAGGTCTCCAGCTAGCAGTGTGATTCAGAAAGAAACCGTCCAAGAATACCCCATCAAAGAGTCCGCATTCTGCGATGCCAACAATCCTATCTATCAAGAGTTGCTGAACCTCTGGGCGGAGGATATTAAAAGTATAATCGCCATCTCCGGCGAATCGTCCGTCGGGGTGTCTGAGCCAAACGTCAGAATCTGGCGGAAATTCTGATGCTCTTGGACGATCTTGGACGGGGATTTGAAAGAGAAATACGAGATTTGGATTGAGGGCAAGTTGCGTTTCTCGCCATTCGCGGGCAAGTTCTAAATCTCCACCAACCCGTGTGGCGAGTCCAGGATACGGCTGAGCGTCTGGAACCCAGTCCAAGCTAAGAAAAGCGGAAAAATAAAGATCGTTCCGGGCAATCCGTTTATGGTAATCGGGATCAGTCTCAGTCGGAGGGTTATGGTATTCTTCTGGTGTTTCAGCAAAATTGCTAAACGGTTGAAAAATAGCAGGGTGATCCTTGGTCTGGAGGCGTTCAGTGATAGGCGGTCCCGGTGGTAAGATTTCACAAGTCTCATCGTAGTAAAGTTCTGTGAGATTCAATCCAGCGAGTGGTGTCAAGTCTCTCACTGGATTTCCCTCAAGCACTAATATCCGCAATTCTGTCAGTCCAGCCAGCGGGCGGATGTCCTCAATGTGGTTACGTGAAAGATGCAAACGTTTGAGCTTTTTCAGTCCAACCAGCGGACTTATATCCGAAATCCCGTTCCCTTCCAAAGAGATGATCTCTAAGTTGATAAGATTCGCCAGCGGACTCAGGTCGAGATTTGTCGGATTGATGGGAACGTGCCAGAAATGTAGTTCCACGAGTTGTGTCAAGTTCGCCAATGGACGTAAATCTGTTATCGGATTCTTGCCAATGTACAACTTTCTGAGATTCGTCGCAAACTCTAAACCGGTTATATCAACAATGCCCCTGTGATTTGCGTCCAGAAACGCCAACTCCTGCATTTCCTTTTTCGTCAAGGGAACATTTGCAGGCAGTTCAAGTGCCTCCTGAACTACCGCACGTAACGCGGCATCGGGCATCCACGTCTCGGTTGCCTCCTGCGCGTATCCTACAACTGATACCCATAGCAAACAAAACCATAAAACTTTACGAAATATATGTGTCTTCATCAATCAACTCCTTTGAAACAATTTTGAGTTTATCTACATCCTTAAAAGGCGTTTGCGACAATCACTAAATCTAAGATATTGATGACACCATCGCCATTGAGATCAGGGGATTTCTCCCCGATCGCATTTGCGACAAGCACTAAGTCGAGAACATTCACAACACCATCGCCGTTAACATCCGTTGTCGGAGGGATTTCTAACACCGATTCTGACTTCAAATAAATTTCGCCATCCAAGTCAGGTAGCACGTGCGAGCGTTGATTTTCGATACCACTGGCAACTCCTGACACCGCTTCCGAGAACTCAATCGTTTGCTCCTTTTCACTGCGGTTATACACCGCCCAGCCGTTGGTGAATTCGCGGATAAACAGACCTTCTCGGTTCTCGTAGAGCTGACCTTTCGCTTCATCACCGCCCACCGGACGACCCAATGGAGCCTCATAGAAGGGATACCAGAAATGCTGATGGGCATGTTCGTGCCGAATACCTTGTGCGTGTGTCTCTGAATGCCCCGGCAATAGTTCATAAAGATGTGTGTGGTTTGCTGTCAGTGTAGTCGCAAGGCTGACATAACCGTTTGAATGTGTCAGGCTCATTGTAGTAAACAGACGCATCCATTGTTGGTTTTTTGGGCTGTCAAGGGGTTGGGTTTTCTCGCTCCACCCTTCTAAACAGTTGATCAGCGGTTGCTGAAAGTGCTGCTCTGACCAGAGCAAGGTGCTTTCAACCTCTGCGAGATCTTCATGGGTATAACCGGGTAGTGCTTCCATGAAAGTGCCATTTAGATAGGGTGCCGAATGCGGTGCTTTCGAGCGAAGCGTGTTGGCGATAATAAGAAAATCCTCTCTGACTTCATCAACGCTCTCACGTATCCGCCGAAGCATTTCAACCGATGATTCTCCAACATCATTTGCATAATAACGGTGTGTAGGATCATCGTGCCACCATTCTGCCCACCAATCCAAGAAGATACCATCATAGAGTCCACATTTGGCAATCGCAACGGCTCGTTGAACAATCTGATTTTGTGGTTCGGGTAGTGTAAAGTCAATAAGAAGTGGCTCCCCATCGACTTCAATCCTATTTCCGAATTCATCTCTCAACCAATAGGGCCAATCTTCTGGATACTTATCGGGGTGTTCAGCTTGATAATTCATCGAAACAATGAAAATCATGTTTGGATTCAGAGCAAGCATCTCATCCCGCTTTTCCTTTGCAAATTCAACCTGCAGAAAGTTTTTTACACCTTCAGAGGTTGGCACCCATGCCAAACCAAACAGCAGACTATTCCAGCGTAAATCATGATATGCCATGCGTTCATTCCAAGATAGTTCTGGCAAGTTGATGATATTTTCCCATGCTGAGAAAATCGAAGGATACTCACGATTCTCAATGCGCTCACGGACCGGGACACCCGGTAAATCGCAAACTGAATCAAACCCAAATTCCTTCAACTTCGATGCTGGCAGTGTAGAAAGAATGCTACCCTTATTTCCCCTGTGGAACGAGATATATTCAAGATTTGTTAGCCGACAAGCGGCGATGCGTCTGAAATCTGATTGTTTTCGAGAGCCAGATCTTTTAGATTCACCAACCCCGCGAGCGGAGAAATATCAACAATCTGGTTGCTCCACAATCCAAGCACCTCAAGGTTTACAAGTCCAGCGAGCGGGGAAATATCTGAAATAGCGTTGCCTCCCAAATCCAGGAATGTGAGTTTCGTCAAATTCGCAAGCGGGCGGATGTCCTGGATACGATTTTGCGGAAGAAGCAGAAATTCAAGGTTTATAGCATACTCCAAACCTGTGAGATCGCTGATCTTTTCGGTTATTTGAAGTCTCAATGTATCTAACGCAACCAATTCGAGCATATCCGCTTTCGTCAAGGGTGTATTGGCATCTATTTCAAGTTCCTGACGAACTGCATCCCGTAGATTGGGATCTGGCATCCACTCCTCAGCATCTTCGGCATACGCAGCGTTAATAACTACAAACAAAGCAATAATAAGCGAAAAAAGTTTTTTATACATACCATCTCCTTGGGGATAATCGGCTATTGTTTTCACTCAAAAGCATTCGCGACAATCACAAGATCCAGGATGTTGACGACACCATCACCGTTGAGATCGGGTGCCTCCTTCCCCAACGCATTGGCGACAAGCACTAAGTCGAGGACATTTAGATTGTGTCCTGCAGTCCGTAAACTCTCACCGTGAGGTTAAGTTTGCGGTCTAAACGTACTGTGAATAGTGAACCATCATGCCTTATTACCACTCTTATAGTAGATCTTAGAGTTAATTGGAAGCTCTCAACAGTGTGAATGCTGCTAACGGGCGTTCACACTGGCACAAACTAAAAGTTTATGCTACAAAGATGTCCGCTTATTCATGGACTTCACTATAATTAACGTGGGTTCGATAGACGGTTAAATTTAGACCATCGTCTTACCATCTATTAAAGACACAATTTGAGAGCAGAAAACGTGCATAATGTGAAAAAAAATGAAAAATCCGATTAATGTAGGTGCAGTTTGCGGCTATCCCATAGGTGTCAATTTAGGGATTTTTGATAGCGTTTCAGCAACTGTAGATATAAACATGCCACCCTTACAGGGTTGGATTCTCTTGTTGAACGTTTTTCTATAAACATTGTGAAGAAACACCCCAGCAAATAAACCTTACAGGACTAAAGAGGGTTTTGAAGTCTTCAAGGTTTCTGGGTAAAATCCGGTTCGGTTGGAATGCAGATCGCAACCCCCCTTTATCCCCCCTTATCAAGGGGGCAGGCGAGTACGCCGCAAAACCGAACCTACCGGGCCTGGGGGTCGCGACGGTTATTATTTCTAAAATTGACACCTATGGTGCAGTTTTCGGCTATCCATGTTTTACGATGGTAGTGCGAAATAACCGATGCCTGTAAATATCCCGACGATCATCCATAGTGCTACCATCACATATTCACCGAAGATCAAGCCGAACGCGATTGGTCGAATCTTTCGATACGTCGATGCCCCACCAAATTTCAGTGCCATGTATTTAATGAACCACCCGATGAGAATAGACGACCAGAGGTGAAAAGGTGGATATGTTGCACCGAGAAGATAACCGATCGGATGCAGGGACCACCAGACAAAATTTTGCCGCATCCAGAGCATAAAGCCAGTAAACCCTGCACCAGCAATCATACTGTAGACCTCGCCCCACTTCGTCTCGATAGGAAATTGGATGAGATTGTTCATCCGCTGGAAATAGTTACGCGGTGCGACGACGAAGGACCAACTCTGTAAAAATAGCGCGCCCTTGCCGTAAATCAGCGTCAACGAAGCATAAACAGAAACGAGAATTGCAACGACAATCGCGATACCCAAGATCGGTACAACGCGTCGGCGTGCGAGTTTTACCTCATCCGCTGCCTTGAAACTGTGCAGGAAGTTTGGCATCATAAACTCGCCCCAATCGCGTAGGAAAGTACGTTGGAAACTTAGGATTGCGAGACTCTTATGCCCCAACGCATTGGAACCCAAGGTAATATCGATGTATTCTGAAGGGAAAAAAGGAGCCTGGACGAGCAACAATCCGCCGTTAACGACCATCCAAGACAGGACAATAGAGGTGATAAAGATAGAGAGCAACGTCACGACCGCAACCCATGTCGTTATGCCTGCCACAGCGAAAAATATCACTAAGGTGACGAACCCTAAAAGAAAGCCGAGCAGTGCGATCCGATACGAAACAGGTTCGTTGGCATCGTCTATCGGTTGCCGCGCCAAAGTAGTGGAAGTTGTCCTCGCGTGCCCGAGACCGAAGGTTTTCCTAAAGATTGTTGCAATATGTTCACGCCCGATCCAGAAAACAGCAGGGACAAAGACGAGATACCCACCCATCACTTGACGGCTACAGCTAATCCACGGCCCGATGTTCAGTCCCATCGCATTCATGATGATATATTGGAGTTTGAAAAAGAGGTAGAAGAACCAGAGGCTGAATGAGACTTCAAGTGTCAGTAAAGAGGCGATCCCGATAACTGAAAAATAGATGACGAACCGCATCGCGGGCCACCATCCGAGTGTATGCCACGGTTTTTCAGTAAAGACGGTGTAGATATTATAAATAAGTGGAATTTCTGGTACCTTTGGAAAATGCGCGTGCAATCCGTTGATAAGGTGCAGCACCACAGGCAGTGCCATCCCTGCCCAAAGGAGTCGGCTTTTGAAAAAGGTGTTGAGAAGTGTACCGCGTGCCGGTTCCGCAGCGAGTTGTATCGGAATCTGAATTAGGGGAAACGAAAACCGTTCACGTTCTACCCACTGCTTTCGGAGGATTGCCGAGAGGCAGAGCGTTGTGAAATAGAAGACGAGGACGAAAAGCCCCCAGATGAGCAATGGCTTGAGCCAGATCATCCACGGGACACTTTCACCAGGGGAGATGCCTTCATAAAAATCCGTTACAGCCCGCGTATCCGTGACAACAAGCCACTCAGGGATATGCGGGTGTAGCGTTTCGGACCAATCGTTTTCCGTCGTCGCGAAGTATCGCACTGCAACAAGGGACGGCAGGAGAAATTGCAGCAACCCCATCGACGGAATGCCTACTGCCACGATCAACATCATCCAAATAACAGTCAATTCCGGTGCAGAGAAGGCAAAACGCCCGCGCCGCATGAACTTTCGCAACGGCAGATTGACGAGAAACACCAGAATGAGGAGTCCGAAGATTGAACCGACGGGGAGATGATTGCCTGCAATTTTGGTATTTTGCAGGAAATAGTTGTTGTAGGGTGTGATTGCGCACATTGCACCTACTAAGAGTAGCCCTACAAGAATAGCAGGCAATCGAATTTTTAACGATTGGGTTTTCGCTCCGATTTTTCCGTTGTCAAAATCGGGTTTCTGAAGCGTATTTAGGAACATTTTTATCAGTTATCAGTTGTCGGTTAAGAGGTGTATCGTTTAAGAAAATCCTCTTGTTCCTGATAACTGAAAACTATCCTGATGATTGTTAAGTCCAAATCTTGTTCTTAAAGCACTATCAGCCTTCTTCTCTCACTGAAGGATGATAGAGACAGGTCTCCGCATCAACGATCCGTCCATCAGGTAGTGTATACTGATTCGGTGTGCCTTTGCCCCAAGGTTCCTTGAAATCTCTGCTTCGTGTCCTATCAGATGCCTTTTGCTCGGCAACAGATTCCCATGAAAATCCTCCCATGAGTTGTTCATGCAAGGATGCCTCTAACTCCCTATATGCCGCTTGTCCTGTGAGATTTTCAAATTCATCTGGATCCGTCTCCAAATCGAAGAGAATGGACTCATCTTCAGGGAAGGCGACATACTTATAGCGAGGGGTTCGGAGCATACGCATCGGTCCCGTGGTCTGGTTTGCCCAGTATTCGGTGATGGCAGTGTCGCGCCAACTGTCAGTGTCCCCGGACATAAGATTCGTTAGGTCATCGCCATCTAAACCTTCGGGGATAGGGATGCCTGCTCTCGCACATAATGTTGGGAAGAGATCGTTTAGCTCGACAGGAGCTGTTACGCGTGCGCCGTGTGATTGCTGCAGCTGCCTATCCGATACGATCAAGGGCACTCGCGCTGCTGCTTCGTAGTAACTGGATTTCCACCACTGCCCGTGTTCACCTGCCATTTCACCGTGGTCTGTGGTATAGACGATAATGGTGTTATCTAAAAAGCCGTCGCGTTCCAAGAGTGTGAGCAGGTCTCCGACAGTCTCATCCAAGAATTCACAACAGGCGTAATAAGCGGCTCGTGCTTTTCGGGCTTCTTCGTACGGAATCTCCTCCGTGTTGAAATTATCTCGCAAGCCCTTCGCGAAAGGATGTGTCTGCTCCAAGTGTCCTTCGGGAACGTTGGGCATGTCCACATTATCGGGCCAATATTTATCAAGAAGTCGTTTGGGTGCCGTGAGCGGGAAATGTGGACGGCTGTAACTTGCGAGCAGGAACCATGGTTGTTCTGATGGTTGGGATCTTAAGTATTCAAGTGTTTCTTCGTTAATAACTCGCTCTTGCAGAAGACTGGTCGGGATTTCTGTGACACCTGCGAGTCGCGTTCGTTGTCGTATGCGAGATGGCGGATCCAATGGATCTGTTTGGTGTCCGGCATATCCGCGCAGGTCGCCGTAGGGACGGGACTGGAAGCCGTTATTCTGCTCTTTACCACCGAAGTGCATCTTCCCGACAAGCGCGGTTGCGTAGCCGTGCTGTGCGAAATGTGCGGGCATTGTGAGATGTTCAGGGAACAAGATGGATCCGTTATCCCATGCTGAGCATCGATGTGCGTATTGTCCAGTTAGCATACACATCCGGGAGGGCGTGCAGAGCGGGACTTGGCAGTACGCGCCGTCAAAATAGGTACCAGACGCTGCGAGTCGGTCAAGATTTGGTGTCTGTACAATGGAATTACCTTCACACCCAATAGCGTGCGGACTATGTTCATCACTCATCAAAAATAGAATATTCGGTCTTTGTGCCATTAATCAACATCTCCTTTTGCTGTTCACCGCGGCTTTGATTAATTGATCAGATACGCTCTTTCTTATTTAGTTTACCCGATTTTTCTGGGATATTCAAGCGGATTTTTCAGGTGGGCACTCAAAGAATTACGT
>VXXH01000098.1 GCA_009835515.1 Candidatus Poribacteria bacterium | reverse complement strand
ACGCAACTCGGTCTCTGTAACCAACTCAGGTCGGATCCAAGCCGCATAGTCAAATACCTGGGGTGAAATGTTGAGCGCGGATGCCTCCGCTTTTGCGTTCACACCTGCAAGTTTCAGGTCCGTACGCGCCGTTTTAACGACGAGCGTCCCCGCAGCCAAGTCCCCCAATCGCTTCCAGTCGTCGGTGATGAGCATCACTATCAATCCGGCACCATAAAAGAAAGGGAGGAAATCAACCACTCGTACCAGATTACGGATCGCTGAATCCGCAAAACCGATCGGGTAGCCACCGTCTTTGATAACGCGTAACCCGAGCGCACGTTTCCCCGGTGATTGCCCGTTCGTTGTAACTTCAAAAACCATATAATAACCCCAGAACAGTGCGAAGACAATGATACCACCTAACGCACCAAGCCAGTTACCGAGCGTCTCACCGAGTTCGGATATGAAATTTCGGTTAACGTAATACCCAATAAAGGCGATAAGCAAGAGCAGTAAAGTATCAAGCAGTGCCGCATAGAAACGCGACCCAATACCTGCCTTTTGAAAACTAATGTCGATCTGTTCCGGTGTTTCTATCGATAATTGTTCGTTCATTTTGGAAAGCAGCTCTCCTTTTCAAACTTCCAAATTCCCCTGATAAGGGGGTGTTTTTGCTGGGGTGTTTCTTCCAGGGGGTTTCTGCTTACAGAGGATGTATAAGTAATTCTGTAATCTACCATAAAAAGGCTTGATTTTTGATATGAAATAGCGTTTAATGATGTAGAGGGAAATTCACATTCAGATTAACTGACAACTGACAACTATCAACTATTCCCCCTTATGACAATCACAGAATTCATTTCAAAGAAACAAGAAACCTGGAACGAACTCGAAACATTGCTTAACCGTCCACGAGATGCAAATGCGACGCAACTTAACCGGCTCGGCTATCTATATCGGCGTGTCACATCCGATTTAGCGGTAGCACGCCGCGATTTCCCCCAAGACCGATGTGTGCCATATCTCAACGAACTTGCATCACGTGCACACGCTACGGTTTACCAGACCTCTCCGTTCAAGCGAGGGAATCTCCGGCAGTTCCTTCGTTTCGGTTTCCCAACACTGTTTCGCGAAAACCTCAGTTTCATCGGGGCATCGTTCCTCATGTTCGCTGCTGCATTCGCGGCAGCGTACTGGATCGGTCTAACAACCCCCGAATTTGCGGAAAAACTTATCCCTGAACGCTATGTATCCCATATCAAGAAGTTAGAAGATGACGCCTGGAACGATACGTCAGCCGAATGGCGAAACCTATTCGCCGCTTTTGTGATGACAAATAACATCCGAGTCGCCTTTTATGCCTTCGCCTGGGGCATCATGTTCATGGTCGGCACTGCCTATATTTTAGTCTTCAACGGTATCCATATCGGCGCGATTGCAGGGTTATGCCATGCCAACGGCGTTTCATTAGCACTCTGGTCGTTTGTCTCGCCACACGGCTATATAGAACTCACAACAATCTTTATCGCTGGCGGTGCAGGATTGAAGTTAGGCTATTCGCTTATCGCCCCGTCGTTGTATACACGTAAACGCGCTTTGACAGACGCTGCCAGAATCGCCGTCCAGCTGCTGGGTGGATGTGTTGCCCTGCTCATCGTTGCAGGGACGATTGAAGGCTTCGTCTCACCCTCCGAACTGTCAAATGCCGTCAAAATCGGGTTCGGTGCCGTGACAGGTATCTTGCTGTTTACCTACCTCTTCGCAATGAAAGCCCCTGACGCTGACGCATCAACCAAACCACACGCACAAAGTGTCGCTACAACTACGCACTCAAATCCTTGATTTTGCCTTAAGTTCCAAATACTTATTCACGACCGCCATCGTCAACTGATGTGCTGGCACATCAATCGTGATAACGCCGCGACGGCGCAATATCTCTAACGTCGCGTGCTTCTCCTGCAATAACCGTTCGGCAATCGTTTTCTGATAGATCGACTTAGAGTCTTGGATACCCTGCTCCGCTAATTCAACAATGCCAGAGTCCGTCAAGGTCACGCAGGCGACAAGGTGATGTTTGGAAAGTTGCGAGACATAAGCGGCGATCCCCTCGGCAGAATCACTGTCTAAGATGTCCGTAAAAAGGATAATGAGGGCGCGCCTGCGCTGTTTTGAAGCGAGATATTTGAACGCTTCCTCAAAGTCCGGCTCAACCGGATGCACGGGTAGCGCATAGATGGTCTCTAACATCGTCAGAAACTGCTTTTTGCCCGGCTTCGGCGCGAGATATTGGTGAACGCTATCCGCAAAAGCGATCAACCCGACTTTATCACCCTTCAGCATTGAGACGTAAGCCGTCATCAAAGTTGTATTGATGGCGTAATCCAATTTAAGCATCGCCTTTTGTGTCGTCGATGCTTCAGCAGACAGTGTGGACGTTTCTAAAAGAATCGGCGATGCCATGAGTCTACCCGTATCCAACATAATCACAACATCTTGACTCCGCTCCGTCTCAAATTCTCGGACGATCGGTTTGCGTTGACGCGCAGTCGCGTTCCAATCGATGCGCCGGAAATCGTCGTCCGGCGAATATTCACGCAGCCGTTCCATCTCTGTACCTTCCCCAAATTGACGAGAAGTCTTAAGCCCGATTTGGTGGAGCATGCCGCGCTTTACTAAAAGTTCATACTGCCGCACCGCCTGTAGATTCGGATAAACCTTTATTTCCACCGCTGCAGGAATACGGCGGCGACGCACAATCAACCCCAAAACACCCCAACACTGCAGATGAATATCTACGAACTCGTAAATCCCTCGCCGTAGCGGCGTGAGCCGATACGATACATCCGTAGAATGCGTCGGTGAAACACGACAATCATGGAGTACCGTTTCATACAAAAACTCGTCTGGAAAGTCGTCTTTGATACGCAGTCTTAACCGATGCCGAGACCGGTTGACAACCTTCAGCGTCACAACGTTCTCTACCCCTAACGAGAACTTGGAATTCATCTCACGACTGACCGCAACCTGTTCCGTCAAAGGATTGGTAGCATAATCTATAACACTCACGACGAACAGCAGTACCAGATAGGCACCACCGACGAACAGCAGATTCGGTGAAACGTTGTAAAGCACAATCGGGATCACTACCGGAAGCAGGAAGAGGAGGAGGCGGTTGCTAAAGTGCATTTTTGTACCTAACGCGGAATTTCCGCCTCTGCGAGCAGCCGATCAATCACATCATCTGCGGTCAATCCCTCAATTTCGGCATCAGGTTTCAGCAGGATGCGATGCCGATACACATGTGGTGCCAGAAATTTAACATCGTCAGGCAGGATATAGTCTCGTCCCTGCAGCGCAGCGTAGGTTTTACTCGCCAATAAGAGCGCAATTGAAGCCCGTGGGCTCCCACCGAGAACCAATTCATTGGAATTACGCGATGCCCCCGCTAAACCGACAATATAATTGAAAATTGAATCCTCTACCGTCACTGTTTGAATCTCGCTTTGACACTCCTGAAGCAACGTGCTATCAACAACACTTTCGATCCCTACTGCTTCCAGACGCGTGGCGTTAAACCCGTGGTGATAGTTCATCAAAATCTGCGTCTCGACCTCGGCAACCGGATAATCAACCCGCAATTTGAACAGGAACCGGTCCAGTTGCGCTTCAGGCAGCGGGTAGGTGCCCTCATATTCAATAGGGTTTTGCGTCGCTAACACCATAAACGGCGGCGATAACGCATGACGCACACCGTCAATGCTTACCTGCCGTTCCTCCATACATTCTAAGAGCGCAGATTGGGTCTTAGCAGGCGCACGGTTGATCTCGTCAGCGAGCAGGACATTCGTGAAAACGGGACCGCGTTTTAGGTCAAATTGGTTCGTCGTCAAATCATAGACGCTCGTACCGACAATATCTGACGGCATCAGGTCCGGCGTAAACTGCACACGACTGAATTCGCCAGAAACTACCATCGCTAACGTCTTCGCGATAAGTGTTTTCGCGGTACCGGGGACACCCTCTAACAGGACATGTCCACCTGAAAATAGACTCACAACGACAAGCGCAAAGAGTTCTGTCTGTCCGACAATAACTTTTTCTGCCTCTTGCTTCATCTTCTCAAAAACAGTTTGAACGAGATTACTCATATATTAAAAAACGCCTTTCCACGACAGGAAGTTGCAAGTCCCCCTGATAAGGGGGATTTAGCGGGTTTCTTCCAAACGCAAGCCGCAAGTCCCCTGATAAGGGGGATTTAGCGGGTTTCTTCCAAACAGAAGCTGCAAGTCCCCCTGATAAGGGGGATTTAGCGGGTTTCTTCCAAACAGAAGTTGCAAGTCCCCCTGATAAGGGGGATTTAGCGGGTTTCTTCCAAACAGAAGCTGCAAGTCCCCCTGATAAGGGGGATTTAGGGGGTTTCTTCAACTGACAGCTTTAACTTAGAAACTCCGACCAACAGTCGATTTTGCCCTCCCAATCTTCGCGATTTCACGGTAAGCTTCAACGCGCTTCGCAATGTCAAGCAACCGCGCCTCTGATATATTCACAGACGGATCCAAAGCCGCCATGAGGTTTGTGAGTTCGCCGTCTTCATCAATAGCACTGCGCAGTGCCAATGCCTCTAAAAAGGTCGCGGTATCCAAATTCGGATTGACACGCCAACGGGCACCAAGGTCCGCCTTAAACCTGTCTCGAATGTGTCTTAAAACTTCCCTGCGCGTATTGCCCTTCTGATACAGAGCCGTCATTGCGTGCACGTATTCGGCACTTAAGCGTCTATTTATTTCCTGTGCATCCAAAGGTTTCCCGAACCGCCGACCCCGCAGCACCAAAAAAATGAAAAGCGTCAAGCAGATATAAACGGCACCCAAACCCCCAGGTGTCCCGAACACAAATGCAACAAACGGATTCGGAGGCGTTGTTTCAAGCGTGTAGTATCTTCTATCAGCGAGACCGATGCGTGCCTTGTGTGGAAACGTTGACATCAAATTATAAAGGAACGCAGCGTTACCACCATGCCGCATCCCACTTCTGCTGAACAGATAATCGGACGCAATAAAGTAAGCGCGTCCTTCTCCGTCGTGCAGCGTTACAATCGTCGCATCCTCCGCACGCCCATAAAGCACAGCGACTTCACGTGCTATAGCCTCAATAGCAAAATCCGTACCCGTGCGAACTTCGTCAACCGGGTGTAGTGGAAACAGCGGTTCCTCCGGGATTCGTTGAGAGAATACAATCCGCTCTGTTACCTCTCGTAGTTCTAAGCCGTAACCCGCGAAAAGACCGTCCAACACTTTATTGTTTCCTGCCACGATTAAGATGCCACCGGCGTTGACGAAATCTTGGATGTCCCGAACCTCCGTTTCTGTAGGTGCCTGGTCGAGAGCTTGCAGGAACAAAACATCGTATCTGGCAAGACGCGCCGGATACACTTCCGATATTTCCGTGACGCGGAACTTTAACTTCCCCAAGATCTGGTAAAGTACAGTACCATATCCCGGTCCATCACACGAACTCAGGAAACTCGCAAACACTATAAAAATAAGACTGGACATACATGTTCGGACGATTCGCATTTTCACCCTTGCCCGCAAAGTCGCGATAAATTTAGTGACTCGCGTAGACTTTTTTTAGCAGATTTCGGTAACTCGCCACAGTTTCCGCATCACACGGTTTGTGTCCGTACCAGACCTCATCAAAAACGGTAATCGCAGGCCCAAGCGCAGTGTGCAGATCAATATCTACTTGGGCTTGGTGGAGGTACTCACGATTCGTGAGACTCTTATCGTAAGGGAGCACACCGCGTTCTTGGAGATGCAAAATCGCGGAGAGATACAGGAAACGGAGTGCGCTGCGAAAATCGTTTGCGGCTTCTGCTGAATCTGCGCGTGCAAGTGCTGCTCTCTCCGTCTCTACCCGTTCCAGCGCGGTTTCTGCAACTTCGTCGCGCGCCTCGCCAATCAAATTCATCCGGATCTGTCGAATAAAAAAGATAATCGCCGCTCCCAGCGCGATGGCTGCAAGCGGAAACAGCACAAATCTCAGATCGGCATCCCACATACGCGGATTAAGGATTTTCTCTAAATTCTCTCGGTATTTCTCGTATGAGACCTCCGTACCTGAACGGCGTGTCTCTAATTCTTCGCGAAACGTCTGCTCCTCTGCCGCCAATACCGAAAGGACAAAAAGGCTCATAAGAGACATTATCATACAAATACCGATGCTTATTTTCAAACTCATACCGCCTCTTTCATTCCATCTACGCCTTCAAAATAGAGATGCGTCGTTAGAATTGCCCATATCGGCACCAAAAAGGTGGCAATCAACCCCTTGACGATAAGAATTGCTACTGTAACTGGAACACTTAATAACTCGGGCAGGACAACCTCAATATCGCCGCCGATGAACAGAGTTAAAAACCTCAGTGGTGACAACGCATCGCGAACCTCTGCAAGATCAGGAATAAACACAGAAAATGCCAATAAGACAGCACCAAGTACGACAGAAGTCATAACCGACGCTATCCAACCCGTTAGAAGATAAACCCCGAAAAACCGCAACCTTGCCCCACTCACCAAGGTATGGCTGCGTCGGAAAACACCTATAATACCGTTGGGCTCAAGGATGAGGCATGGATTGTAAAGGCTCAACGTCACGAGAAAATAGCACCGAAGCAACACGAGTATACCAAATAAATATGGACTTAACACTAAGTCTGATAGGCTATCATGTAAAGGACGATACGCCTGGACCAACCATAAAATTGCCAGATAGAGATAAGTACCTACATCCGTAATCAGGACGAAAAACAGAGAAGCACCTAAAACGCCAAAGAACTTGCGTCCAGTCTGCCGCCATACATCACGAGCAGTCAGAGAAACTGATGCCTCTGAAGTCGAGCCACGCGATATCCGAGCAACAGCAAGTGATAACGGACAGAGCGTTAGCAGCAGAAGGATTAGCGGACTATAATCAAAACTTCGGAAATTAAGTCCCCATAGCCATGTAATTCCGCCACGCTCTGTTGCAGTGAAATACGGGATCGGCAGGATCCCCCAACTGACATCGGGGTCAGATGTTTCTGCTGAAGCGTCCTTTTTCGGCAGTGAAAGCGTCGGGTGAACGCCTCTGATTGTGTTAACATTACTGACAGCTGTATAGACATTTTCGCGAAATGTCCCATCAATATACTTTTCAAAGCGTGTGACACTCAAAAAAAACACCACAACTTCTAAAACGATTGCAATAATAGCAATCGGGAACATGATACGCCAGAACAAACCAAAGTTGTCTCGATACTGTGTGAAAATTGTTCGCGCAAGATTCGCACGTTGGTTGTCAGCCATTCCAATGTTCCTTCCGGTGTGTTCGGAAAGTGGATGTCCAAATACTTAATCCGTCACCTGCATCTCAATATCAAAAGCCTCTTTCCGGATCCGGAGGTCGAAGTAAAGTAGCGCAAAACCGATAGTACTAATCGGCATCGTAAGTCCAGCGATGATCAATGAACCGATAGTGTAAATCGTATAATACGCCCACCCAATATCAATAGGAGTCGGTGCAAATAGACGGCGAATCATCCCCAAAAAGCCTGCTTCCCCGCCTCCGATGCCCCCAGTTAATGAAGCAAAAAGAATGGCGTAAGATGTCTGAAGAATAAACGCTATCATGAAACCAATTATCGTAATCGCTATACCAATCCCAAACACTCGCCACCAAGTACCTTTGACCAACTCAGTACTCCGTCGCAACGCGTTCCTCGGTGTAGTTTCCTCAAACAACACAGAAAGGATATAGAGACCCCACCGAAACGCAAAATAGATTGCGAACGGTAAACCGATAATTGTAATAGAT
>VXXH01000340.1 GCA_009835515.1 Candidatus Poribacteria bacterium | reverse complement strand
GGTTACTAACGCGCAACTGGAGACCTTGTCCGATGCCCTTATGGGAATGGCTGACGAGATCCCCGGCATTGAATCTATAACTGCTGGCACAAACAACAGTCCTGAAGGCAAAAGTCAAGGGTACGCGTACGGATTTATCGTCCGTTTCACAGACGAAGCGGCACGCGATGCGTATCTACCACATCCTTTTCACCGTCAGGTAGCAGGCGAACACATCCGTCCGCTTGTTGAGGATGTCCTTGTTTTCGATTATTCCGCTTAATTCAACACAATAACTTTGGCATCGCTGTCCGCGGTCCCAACACAAAATTCCCAATCTCTTATTCTACTGCGAGATCCTTTTTTAAAGTGTCTCTCTCGTTCCTTGGAGGTCAAATACATGAGTTGGAACATAGTCGTCGTTGTTTCAGATACGCTACGAACCGCATATCTCAGTCCCTATGGTAACGATTGGATTCGGACACCGAATTTAGCACGGTTTGCCGAACAGAGCGTCAGATTTACGAACGCGCACCCGGAATGCTTACCGACGATTCCGACGCGCCGCACCCTGCATACCGGCAGACGCGCCTATCCCTTCAGTACGTATACGCCTGTACCGTGGGACAACGTCTATACTCCGGGTTGGCAACCGATGTCGTCCGATGAACCCGCAATCGCTGAATCGCTCGTCCAAAATGGATACCACACGGGCTTTTTCGCCGATGTACCGCACTATTTCGTACCCGGAATGAACTTCACAAGAGGGTTCCGACAGTGGCAGTTTGTCCGCGGTCAAGCCGAAGACAGATACCGTGGCGGCGCGCATGCCGATCCGACATTGATCTCTCGATACCGCGGAAATCCAGCACGTATCCGCTCACATATTGTGAACGTTCAACCCGAACGTCCAGAGGAGACATGGCCCACTGCCCGGTTGTTCCGCTCTGCGATTGAGTTCGTTGAACACAACCATCAAAACACGCCGTTTTATCTCTATGTTGATGGGTTCACACCGCACGAGACATGGGAAGCACCCATCCACTACTACGATCTCTACGGTAGCCGAGAAGATCGGGAACCTATCTGTCTCAACCTCCCTTACGGTTCACTCAAAGATGCGGAACTTGAGGAACGGCTGCCAAGCGTTAAAGCCAACTACGCCGGTTTGGTAACCCTCGTGGATACGTGGTTTGGAAGGTTAGTGGATACGATTGATCGCCTCGGACTGCGCGAAAATACGTTGATTATGTTCCTCGCAGACCACGGCACAAACTTCGCAGAGAATCCGGATAAAGCCACCGGCAAGCCTGCCAATTTCATGTATCCTGGCACAATGGACATTCCTATGCTCGTGAGCCATCCGTCTGGGATAAATGGCGGTACAACGTGCGATGAGTTCGTCTATACGCTGGATGTGCCTGCTACTGTTATGGCAGCAAGTCAAGTTGAACCTGCTGGCGAGATTCAAGGACAGAGCCTACTTCCGCTCGTTGAAGGCAAAGGCGGTTTTGAATCGCGTGAATACCTGACCTGTCGTTATGTCAACTCTGTCTGGTATAAAGATGCCAAGAGTTGGTATTTCTCCAGCGTCGATTTTAATGACGGTATACGACTGTTTGACCTTGAATCAGACATCGACTGCCAGCACAACATCGCTGACCAAGGCGCAGAGCGGATCGCGCTTGCCCAAGAACGGATCTTAGCCGACGCAGGCGGACATCTACCGCACTACAAACGCCAAGGCAGAACGGATGCACTGGGTAGACCCCAGTTCGCCGAGGCGTAGTTTTTAAGGAACGGATGCACGTTCTTAGTAAAAAGGCACTGCGCGGATTCTGGGAACGATACCCTGACAGCCAAACACCACTTAGGCGTTGGTTTAAGCTTATTGCCAAAAATTCGTTCGGAAGTTTTACCGAATTACGCGCAGTGTTTCCAAGCGCAGATTTTGTAGATGATTTAACTGTTTTTAATGTCGGTGGCAACAAGTATCGGCTGATTGCTGCTATCCATTTCAATCGTGGAAAGGTTTATATTCGTCATGTATTGACGCACGAAGAATATGATAGAGGAGGATGGAGAACATGAGCGTTATTGCAAAGGATATTCAGGCGCACTGGCGTGTTGTTCAACCACTACTTTCAATTCGTGATGAGGTGGAATACGACAAAGCTATTGTAACCTTAAACGCTTTGATTGATGAAGTGGGGACCGATGAACAACATCCACTTTATGAACTCCTTGATACACTTGGGACAGTCATACATGCTTACGAGAAAAAAAATCATCCGATCCCCGAATGTAGCGGTGTTGAAGTGCTTAGGTTGTTGATGGAAGAGCATCAGCTTGAACCGTCAGATTTGACAGAGCTCGGTCCACCCAACGTCGTCTTGGAAATCCTTAACGGTGATCGAGATTTGACGGTCACGCACATCCACTCTTTAGCAAAGATGTTTAAGGTTTCACCAGCAGTGTTTTTATGAGGCTGGTTCTCTAGGAATAGGAATACCTAATGCAAACAGGCTTTTCTCAACTCAGTGAACACTTATATGTCCATCATGGGCATGTTAACACAGGTATTCTCCGTGATGGTGATCGCGCGCTGCTCATTGACCCAAGTGGGACTACCCTTCATACAACACTCGCGGAGTTAGGCATCACGAATATTGAGCAGATCCTCTTTACGCATCACCATCGCGATAATACGGCAGACTTTCCGATAACTGATGATGTCCGTGTTGGTGTACCAGAAAAAGAGGCATCGTGGTTTACTGAAGTCGAAACCTTTTGGAACGATTCACAGTACCGTTGGCACCTCTACAACTACCATCCACACAACCTGATGCTTGCCGATGCTATTCGAGTGACAGATAGGTATGCCGACGGTGCACAGATTGCGTGGGGTTCAGCATCGCTGACAGTCCTTGAAACACCCGGGCATACCGATGGCAGTGCCACCTACCTCATTGATGTTGATGACAAACGCTTCGCCTTTACCGGTGACCTCATCTATGACGAGGGTAAGTTGTGGGAACTCTATAGTCTACAGAAGGGGCAGCAGACCAGCGACTATCATGGGTTCCTCGGGGCGCGGGATGAACTGAAGGAGAGCCTTGAAAAGGTCCGTCAGGCGTCGTCAACTGCGCTTATTCCGACGCACGGTGTCGTCATGGACAACCCAGACAGGGCAATTGACGCGCTTTTGAAACAGTTGGCGTACTGCTATGATAAATATGTGGCGATTTCTGCGCTCCGGCACTACTTTCCGCAGCTTTTTACCGAGTTTGAAGGAAATTCCGGTCACATGCCGATCCGAGAGGGCAAACCGCCTCCTGAATTTCTGCGTCACTTCGGCACAACATGGATCATTATCTCCGACTTTTCTACAGCAAGTTTTGGCTCGCAAACTACGCCGAAAGGCGAAGCGTTCGTCATGGATTGTGGCTCGCCAAATGTCATTAAACAGATTCAACAGTTGCAGACAGACAACGAAATTTCGGAGGTTACGCAGTTCTGGGTGACGCACTACCACGATGACCACGTTAACGCTATCCCCGAATTTCAAGAGACTTTCCCGTGTGAAACGATAACGGATGAGATTGTCGCAGAGGTTATCACGAATCCGATCGGCTTTCGACTCCCCTGTATTTCGCCTTCTGTTACGCGGGTAGATCGCGTCACACAGGACGGTGATTCTTGGCAATGGAATGAGTTTACAATGACCGCCTACCATTTTCCAGGTCAGACCTATTATCACGGTGGACTGCTTGTTGAGGGACGCGGCGTACGGATGTTCTTTGCGGGTGATTCTTTCACAATGGCGGGAATTGACGACTACTGCTCTGGCAATCGGAATCTACTCGGTGCGGATGTGGGCTACGAAAAGTGTCTGCGTCTGATTCAAGAACTCAAGCCGACGCATATTTTTAACTGCCATGTCAATCCCGCGTTTGATTTTACCGATGCTGAGATTGCGTGCATGCTCGACACACTCGCTGAGCGAGAAAAATGTTATACCGCGCTCTTTCCTTGGGACCACGCCAACTATGGCATGGACGAACACTGGGTCCGCTGCTATCCTTATGAACAAGAAGTGGCACTTGGCGGAACAGCACAGCTGCGCGTAGAAGTAACGAACCATTCGGACGAGCCGCGCACAGCGACTGCGCAACCAATTCTTCCCACATCATGGGGTATGGAAATTGTTCCCGGAGAAACAACTATTCCACCAAGATCAGATGGATACATCGATTTTTCCATTCCGATTCCACGGCATAGTAGTAGGCACGCTCCGACGTGCCGTCAGGAGTCCGAAGTGTTAGAAAGAGTTGTCGTTCCCATAAACCTCACTTATAACGCGCGTCCACTCGGTCAATTCCGAGAAGCGATCTTTGTTCTCACTGGAGGTTAAAAACTTGTGCTAAACTTATCACATCCGACTGTTGACATCGCTATTACCTGCAGCAATTTTGCGGCATCGCTGGACTTCTATCACAACAAGTTGGGTTTTGAAATTGTACTGGACCTGGAGATTCCAGACGGTCTTGCACGTGATGTCGGACTTGCACCGACTGGATTTCGGCAGGTACGTCTCAAGGCTGGCAACACATTGATCAAACTGATGGACATCGAATCGCCACCGCCGAAACCGGCAGACGCGTTCTCGGCAGGTGTCCGCTGGCTTACTTTCTTTGTGGACGATATTCAGCAGACTGTTGAGGACTTAAAACAGAACGGTGTCGAATTTCTATCTGAACCTATAAGCGCGCCGGATGCCGCGGGTGTCGCCTGCGCGCCGGATCCAGACGGCATTTTAATTGAACTTGTCCAAATATGAGGAGCGTTATGAGAGCGTTGACTGATTCCCAAATCCACGATTTTAACGAGAACGGCTATCTCTTAATCGAAGATGCGCTTGCTCCGGCCGATCTAAACCCACTTATCGCAGAGTTTGAGGAGATTGTTGACACCGGAGCATCACAACTCTACGCGGCAGGTGAACTGGATTCCGAATTCAAAACGGAAGGGTTTGACACCCGTTTAGCAAAAATTACGGCGCAATCCCCAGTCGTATTTCAGAAGGTGTTTAGCGGTGCGCACACGGGCCCCGCACTCTTCGAGCTACTCATCAATCCGAAGCTGCTTGACATCGCCGAGTCGCTCGTCGGACCTGAGATTATGTGTCATCCTGCATACCGAGTCCGTCCCAAGCTCCCTGAACATGACCGAACCCTCGTCCCGTGGCATCAAGACGCAGGCTATATGGAGCCTAAATGCGATTCGGTTTTACAGCTCACGATCTGGATTCCACTGATAGATGCGACTGTTGAAAACGGCTGTATGGAAGTTATCCCGCACGTCCATCGGGACGGTGTTTTCCGCCATCGTCACTCTGAGCGTTTTTATCTTGAGATACCGGATGATGCCTTACCAGAAGTCGATCCGGTTGTGGTTCCTGTTAAGTTCGGTAGTGTCCTGCTGCTTACGAATCTGACACCGCACCGATCTATCCCGAATGTCAGCAATCAAGTCAGATGGAGCGTCGATTCACGCTATCAGGACGCGGCGAAACCGACAGGTTATCAACCCGAAGCCGGTTTCCTTGCACGAAGCCGGCTGCACCCTGACGATGTTGTTACTACGCCCGAAGAATTTAAGCGGGTTCGCGATGAGCATCAACCCGGTCCCGGTCCAAATCGCTGGGCGAACAAGGAGGATAGTGATGCGTAATTTCAAACGGTTATCCCCATTTTTCATCGTTCTAATCTTCCTGATCAGCGGAGCGACACCGCCAGCTGAGGAACAGAAAGCCCAAGAGGTTGAACTCCATGGCAATATTGTCTGCTTAGCGGAGGAGATGCACACACACTATAAGGTCGAACTATTTGGTAATCATGAGCATCTATACGGTGTCAGGACCGAGGATGGGAAATACTACACGCTTTTACGGACATCGTTAGCGGAGGCACTCTTTATTGATGAGCGGTTGCATGAGAAGGACTTGGTCATCAAAGGTCGTGTCTTTCCAAAGACGCAATTGCTGGAGGTAACTCGCTTTTTGTCAATCCAGGATGGCGTTCTCCACGATCTCTACTATTACTGTGATACATGCTACATCCGCACGGTTGCCCCCGGAAATTGCGACTGCTGTCAAGCACCGGTTGTGCTTATTGAGAGACCGTTAAATGTCGATTCCACAATACCGTCACCGTAGATGTTGATTATTGATTCCATTGCAAGGAAAGGAACGCTTTTGTCATGTCTAAAAGCGTAAAACTACGAGTTCCCTTTGCCTTTGATGATGAGAAAAGGTTATATGATCCTGAAACAGCGGAGAAGGGAAACGTTATTTTTGCCCTGCTTGTCAAGATGCGGTTATTCTCAGAAAAGGCGAAATCAAAAAGGCGCATTTTGCACACAAAGTGAGTGAGACTTGTAATCAGGAAACTATTCTCCACAAGACTGCTAAACAATTTATTGTTGATGTCATCTCTGATTGGAAGTCGGGTAAAACTGATGCTCCGGTATTGAAAAGGACATGTAAAATTTGTCAGCAATCCAAAGATCAATCTCTGCCAGATAAAGTGGAGTGTGCAATATTGGAACATAGAATGCCTGATGGCTTCATTGTAGATGTTGCTTTGATAATTGAAAACGAACCTGCTGCCGCGATAGAAATCAGAGTCAGTCATGCTGTAGATGAAAATAAGGCAAAATTGCTTTCTGTTGAAGGTTTTATCTGAAGTTTGTGACTTTATTTTTTTTGCACGATAGTGAGGATAAGCAAACCATGAGCAAGAAAATAAGAAACTGGACAGTCGCGGCATTGTTGTCTTTGTTCATGTTACCGTTGGCATCAGCACAACTCACACCGAACATCTATAAGAAATTTATCGGAGAACCTGTCCCCGTGGGCACACCTGATCTAATTGATTTTTCTTATGCAGGCTATAAAAATGGGGAAGAAGGCATCCCCGAAGATTTTGACTATCCGATCTACAATGTGACCGATTACGGTGCTATCCCTGATGATAATAAGTCAGATACGGCTGCTATCAGAGCAGCACTTGACGCAGCATCTTCTGGTAGCTGTATCGTGTTTTTTCCACCCGGACAATATGATGTCTTACTCGATGACGATATAAAAGAGCCGTTTGCCATTGTAGGTCATCATACAATCGTACGTGGGAGCGGCGCGCAAGGGGCAGGCAACGGTGGAACAACTATTAAGGCACATAATACCATAGCGTCCAATTCACCATTTTTATTTCAAACAATCAGTGCTGAATTTGATTGGGGGTCAAAAACAAACGTCCGCGGGTCATACCCCAGTGGTGCAAAGTCCTTTGAGGTGTATAACGCAACCAGTTTGATAAACCGTAAGTATATTGCAATCAGAGGGTTTGGTCTTCGTGGAGCGGATTATGAGAAATATTCCTCACGTCCCATGTCTGAGTTCCCTGAGTCGTATACTCGCATCCGTGAAGGGATTACACTTAGAGAATATCATGAGATTGATAGAATTGAAGGAAACCTTGTCTATCTAAAGGCACCACTTGTAACCCATCTAAGTAACGGTATGGGTGTACATTGGATTGATTTACAAGAGGGTATCGGCTTTGAAGATCTCCATATTGATGGCAGTTTTGATGAAGTTTATGAGCATTTAGTTCAAGGGGGACGTGGTGGCTTTTCATTATGGGAAACCGCACATTCATGGATTCGCCGTTGTCGGATTTCTAATGTGATTGCTTCCTTTTTTATCGGCCATTCTTATGGGACGACTGCTGTTAGTATTATAGTTGATGGTAGATTCGGACATAATTTAGGGAGTCTCTTTGGTTCAACATATTGC
>VXXH01000114.1 GCA_009835515.1 Candidatus Poribacteria bacterium | reverse complement strand
GTTATCCGTCGCGGAGGTGAGGCTGTCGTTACGTACGGCGATGTCCAAACATTTCGCCTGCAAGACGAAGCCTACAATCCGAAACGCAAACTTAAAGACATGGATGAGGCAGGAGTCGATATGGCACTGCTCAGTACCAATATACCACCCCCGTGTATGCTCGTGCCTGAATTAGGCAACAGAGGGGCACAAGCGATCAACAACGCCATCGCCGAACTTGTGGATACATATCCAGATCGATTCGCTGGTTTAGCATGTCTGCCGTGGCAAAATCCAGACGAAGCCATAACAGAGATGGATCGGGTGAAGCGACTCGGATTCCGCGGAGTAATGCTCTACTCGCATATCGGTGGGAAACCTGTTGACGCCCCAGAATTTGAACCCGTCTATGCACACGCCGAAACATTACAGATGCCGATTGTTATGCATCCGACTGTACCGACGTGGGGAAAAGCCATCAAAGATCACTGGATGATCGGTATGATGGGATTACAAGTGGATAACAGTTTTGCGCTGTTACGGTTGATTCTGGGTGGGATTCTTGAACGCCATCCTGAGCTACAACTCGTGATGCCGCACGTTGGCGGTATTCTACCCTATATGAGCGGCAGGATTGACCATCAGACCGAGGTATTGGGTAGAGCGAGAGATAACATAACACAACCACCGAGCGCGTATTTGCAACGTATCTATTTAGACACCGTATCGCCATCAGCACAAGCATTGCAGTACGCTTATCAATTCTCTGGTGGAGACCGTTTGCTGTTTGGGACAGACCATCCCTGGGTGGATATGCCACGGTTTGTCCGTTTGATTGCGGAGATGCCCATTCCTGAAGCAGACAGAGCACGAATTTTTGGTAAAAACGCCATAGAGTTGTTCGATTTGAACTGAAAACCTTGTCAGAACAGAAAAGAGGGTTTATGATATGCCACACGAACTGACTGATGCCGAAAAGTTCTTCTTTGAAAACAACGGTTATCTCGTCTTGGATAATTTTCTTGAGTCTTCACACATCGAAACACTCAGGAGTGCTCTCGCTGAAGTCATTGAGAAGCGGCGGGAAGGTGAGGAGAAAGGGTTACCCCAGACCGGGATGACACATATTCACGGTGAGAAAAGCACCCGTATCTTCTATATTCTCGGTGATCATCCGGCGTTCTTAGAACTCTTGGATTGGCAGCCGATTTTGCCGTACGTCACAGGGTTACTCAATAAGATGCCGCACCACCACGCATCGGATGCCATCGTTGAAGACGGTTCGGAACTGATAGAACGTTCGATGGGGTGGCACATCGATGGGCACGATGAAGGCTATCGCAACCTACGTCCGATTCCGTTTCTCCAACTGAAAATCGGTTATTATTTGACGGATATGACAGAAGGCGGACAGGGAAACCTATGGCTCATCCCAGGCAGCCACACGGCGATGTATGACCCGAGCCATGAAGATCTGCGGTATCCATACGAATATCCGGGGGCACTTGAGGTCTGCGCACCACCGGGAAGTGCGATTCTGTTTCATAATGCTGTCTGGCATTCCGCGGGTATCTTCACGAAACCGGAGGGGAGGCGTGAGATGCTCTATTACGCTTATGAACATCCGTGGATGATTGCTTCGCAAGAGCATTGGGGGTATCCTAAAGATTTCTATAATAAAGAACTTTCGCCTGAACAGCGGAAGTTTTTCCACGGGTTCGTCTTCGATCCGCCCGAACAGCGGTGGGGATAGTCTATAACGCAAGGAGGACGCGATTATGCGTTTAACCGAATCACATGTTTCGTTTTTTCATGACAACGGATATCTACTGCTTGAAGATGTACTTGATGAGAATGATCTGGGTCCGGTGATTGCTGAATATGAGGGAATGATCGCAGAACGTGCTGAGAAGTTGTACTCCGAAGAGAAGGTTAGCGATACACACGCCGATAAACCCTTCACGGAACGCCTGCTTCACCTTGCAAACGAGGCACAAGAAGTAACGGCGAATCTGGATATTATGCAGGCACGCGGCGAAGCGACGTTCAACTTCCTCAAGAATCCTAAAATCCTTGACGTTGCAGAATCTTTTGTCGGGTCTGAGATTATCTGTAACCCGATCCAACATATCCGTGCGGTCTTACCAAAAGAGAGATCACAGCGCGCACCGACACCATGGCACCAAGACGCAGGCGTGTGCTGGCCCGATACAGATCCGTATTTTATGCTCACTGTCTGGATTCCGATTGTGGATGCGACGTTGGAAAACGGATGTCTACAGGTGATGCCGGGGAGTCATAAGATGGGACTTTACAAACACGACTGGAACGAGGCAGGGTTGACAGTGCTACCAGAACATCGCCCCTCTAACCTCACACCGCAAGCGTTGCCGATCCGTGCAGGCGGCGTTATTCTGTTCCATAATTACACGCTCCACAGCGCGAAACCGAACGAATCGGAAAGCGTCCGGTGGAGTTTTGATCTACGGTATCATGATGTCTATCAGCCGACGGGGCGACCCTTTTACCCTGCGTTTCTGATGCGAAGTCGTCTGCGCCCTGAAGCCGGTAACACGCGATATGAAACGTGGTGTCAACGGTGGGAATTTGCGTTAGAGAATTCTAAGGGCGCGCAAGCTTACCGGTGGCCCCGGTAGAAAGTAGCAGGCACACTCCGCTGTGCCGAAGCAAGGACATAGGAGGAAAACGTGCTTGAGATCTCAGATCTGCCTACTGTCAACGCGACGTTAAACACAATCAGCGGTATCCTGCTGACAATTGGGTATGTGTTCATACGGCAGCGGAAAATTACGGCACATAAAAACTGTATGCTCGCGGCGTTCGGTGTGTCTGTGCTTTTTCTTGTCTCTTATGTTATTTACCACTATCACGCTGGATCAAAGCCGTTCACACAGCAGGGTTGGATCCGTCCAGTCTACTTTACTATCCTGATTTCACATATCCTTTTAGCGTTTATTATAGTACCGTTGGCGTTACGTACACTCTATTTGGCGTGGCGTGAGCGGTTTGATGCACACCGACGCATAGCGAAAATTACCTTTCCCATCTGGCTGTATGTCTCGGTAACAGGCGTGATTATCTATCTGATGTTGTATCAGTTGTAGAACTGCAGAAACTGTTCACTTCGGACAATAAAATCCCCCTATCAAGGGGGATTTAGGGGTTAAAACACTGAGAAAAGCAAGTTTAATCCTGCGAATTAAACGGACGAAACCCGCGTAACATCAAGCCTCGATCACTATTAGACTTCTTCGCTTCCTCAGCTGCCGCTGCTCGCTTCTCCGCTTCTGCCCGATTTGCTGTTGTTGTCCCCCCGATGATTACAAAGTCATCTGTTCGACGGTAGCGGTTGATGAAAATCGGACGCGGTTTGTCGGACATGTTCTGTTTGGAACCGTGTACGGTCTTGACGTTAAAGAAGATCGAATCACCGGCTTTGCCTTCAACGGGGAGCGCGCTCTCCCAGGGCCATTCATCCTCCGCCAGACCGAGGTGCGAGAACGTATCAATATGCTTGAGTTGTCCGAGTCGGTGTGAACCCGGCACGACGTGTAACGCCCCATTTACCAAGTCAGTGTCCACAACGTAGCTTAGAATGCCGACGGGTCCCTGATAGCGGTGTTCAAAGTACGCAGAATCCTGATGTAGATGTTTCGGGTGTCCGCCGACGGGTTCCTTATAGAGGCACTGCCCGTTCCCAAAGATCTCGACATTCGGTCCCAGGATCGCCTCGACGATACTGACTGTATTTTCATCGAAAGCGGATTGGAAAAACGCAGCACTCGTCTGATAGCCTATCGACAGTACCATGATCTGTTTGTCGCGTTCGTAGCCTTCTGGTGCCGGTAAGAACAGCGTCCCGTTCGGTGTGCGCCATCCCTCAACAATCCGTTCTGCCTTGTCAAGCAATGATATGGACTCCGCTGCGGCAGCCTCAATATCTTTGTGCATCGCTTCGATATAAGGTGCCATCAGACCGCGGACGACAAGACACCCGTGTTCCTCAAAGATGTCTGCGGCTTTCTGTACATCTAATGCATCTACGGACATCTCAATATCTTCAACTGATACCTTAGGTTCTTGATTCACGAAATATTCTCCTTGATTCGTAAGCATTCTGGCATCTGACGCAATGCTTATAACTACTCTTTTTCACCCCACGAAGGTCGTCTACCGGTTAGTTCTTCGAGATAACTTGCCGTTCGGTCGACCTCTGCTTTGAGTTTCCGGCTTGAACTCCGCCTCGCGGTATCTTCGGCGGTGTATCTCACTCGGTAGACCCCTTTCTTGGTTTGTTGCAAGACGAACTCACCCGGGACATTCCGATTAACATATTGGAGCATGTCGTGGAGGAGCCAATAGAGATCGGTGGACGAATACCGGAGTTCGTTGTGTGCTGACTGTTCGCTTACGCCATCAAGCGTCTGCTTTACAGCGTCAATGACTTCACTGAGCGTATAAGACTTGTCTTCTGACACATGAATATCATTCATTTTTACGCCTCTGCTATTTTGACGGTGGGCATTCGCGTAGGTTGGGTGTCGAAGGTGTGGATATTGTCAGCAGCATTTTGGATTTGGATCAACTGCGATGCGATGCTGACCGCAATCTCTGGCACGGTCTTCGAGTTAATATCTAAGCCGATCGGGGCGTAAACCCGTTGGAGATTCTCTTTGGAAATTCCGGCTTCCATCAAATCATCGAATATCAGTTTAATTTTCCGACGGCTACCTATTAAACCGATGTAACGGGCATCTGACTCAACGACGCTGTGTAATGCAGATTCATCGTGCTGATGCCCACGGGTGACAATTACGACGTAGGTCAGTGGGGTAATCGGGTAATTTCGGAGTTCGGTCGCGATGTCGCCAATGATAATTTGGTCTGCTTCTGGTAAGCGTTCCTTAGAGGCAAAGTCGGCGCGATCATCAACAATAGCGATGTCAAAATCTAACCAGCTGCCGAGATGACAGAGTGCCTGACCGACATGACCAGCACCAGCAATGAGCAGCGTCGGGCGCGGTTGCAACGGCTCCAAGAAGACTGCAGTCGAGTCGTCCTCGCGAAACAAGCTTGCTTTGTTGTTTTCAAGGATGCCAGGGGTTTCCTCTTCAATCGCTGCTTCCAAAGCCAAATCGCCCAATGTACCGATGCGTTCACCCGTGGAAGCGAAAATCATCTTCATACCGACATCAACATTCTGCTTGGCACTCGTTACAACTGTGGCATAGACGAGAGGTGTTTTTTCTGCATTCAGCGTTTGGAGGCGCTCAAACATTTCGGCTTCCGCTTCGGTTTTTGGCAGATCAATGAAGATCTTCATATTCCCGCCACAGATGAGTCCATCGTCCCAACCGTAATCACTGTCCAATTGAAACTCAAGGAGCCGTGGCATTCCGTCTTGCATCAACCCTATGGCTTGTCGGCGTGCTTCTGCTTCAACGCAGCCCCCGCCAAGCGTGCCGATGTTCCGCAAATCGGGGAGGATAAGCAATTTTGAACCCGGTTTCTGTGGCGTGGAACCCTTCGTTTCCACAACCGTACAGTAGGCACCGACTTGATCGGATTCAATGAGTTCTGGGATTTTTTGATATATTTCTCGCATCTTTTTTGTTAGCCGTCAGCGGTCAGAGAACCGTTGGGTTTAACTCCGTTCAACCCAACCTACGATTATTAAACAGGTACCCCGAAAATGTTACGAAGATTGGTCTTCAGCACTCTGGGAGACTAACTTTTTGAACTGATCGCGCTGATGCCCATCCAATTCAAGCGGGACAATAGAGGTTACGCCGTCGCTTCCGATTTGGGCTGGAACATTGAGGTAAACTGATGTTTCGCCAGCAGATATATGGGTGCCGACACTCATGACCCGCTTTTTATCAAGCGCAATCGCTGAAACCACCTGTAAAATATGGCTTATCAAGGTCCATTCCGATTGCGTGGTATAAGGGCAACGCTGTGAGACGGCTTCAGAGAGACTGTCGATTTCAGCTTCAGACATCAGTTGTGCTATAGGAATGCCGTTCACGCGACAGTATTGCGGCAGTGGAAACGTCTCCCAATCGCTCCCAATCGCCAAAGCGGTTATATCTTTTACAGAGACCTCAACGCGTTTCGCAATTTCAGCGGTTAAGTGTGCCGTCGCGGCACCGTTTCCGAGACCGATAATTTTTCCGCCACCGAGTGCCTCATGTGTCCATGCAGCGATGTAATTCGTGGGTGCTATCGCCATTAAGATTTTGGCATCCGATGCATATTGTTGGATTCCGGGCACAAACCGCCTGACCAGCGCGATTCCTGTTGTCTTTGACGCTTGTGCGGATCGGAAACCGGATTGTCCGATCGGTGGCAGCAGAATAACGACATCCGCGCCAGCTAACCCTTCCAACGAATTGGAAAACGAAATTGCAGTATCACTCGCGCTTAATGCATTTGATTCCACAAGATCCCGAAGTCTTCCGGATGCATCTTCTTTTGACGACACAAACCTATTTTTGTTGGATGTCGCATCCGACACAAAGATAACTTCGTGTGCCGTCTCCGATTGACACAAGCCCCAGGCAGCCGAAACGGCGAACTGACTGTTGCCCAATAAAGCTATTTTCATCTATCACCTTATGACGGACTTATGGAAAGTCGATCATTTGCGTGCTATGTCCACACTCGCGCCTTTTGTGACGGGACGCGTCCTGACCCAACACGTTTGAAATACCGATATGCGTTGAAAACCTAAAACTACACCAAAAGGGTCTCAACGATCGCTTGAAATTGTTCCTCAATATATTGACGGTGGTTGTCCATTTCGGAATCTGATGCCAGTTTCGTGGATACCAATTCATCGTAACGTTCAACATATTCGAGCAAGGTGTCCACCTCTTTCTCATAACAGATCGCCGAGGCGAGTACTTTCTCTTTCAACAAAAGTGGAAGTTCTGTCTCGGTAATCTGGGTTAATTCCCATCGCCACACCTTTTCAGATATATAGGCGACAAACTGATCCAGGAGATCTCCCTGATAGTCGGTACTTTGAAGTGCTTTCACCTCCTGAATGAGTCCCAAGACATGGTTGAAGAGTTCATCTGGAAATTGTTGTCGCAACTCCATGAGTAGCCTGCCGGTTGTGGATATCGGCAGCTGATTTTGCAGGAGGAACATCCGCAAGTTCGGGTAATCTTCAACACTCTTGCTATCACCAAGCCATGTTTCTTGTATCGCAGGTAAATCGCTCACATCGAAACTGAGGACCTGTTGTCTGCGAATCTCCTCAAGGTTAGAAGCGCGCGGATCAAGCCCGGCTGTTGCTAAAGTGCCAATAACCTCTTCCTGGCGATAAGGTCTTAGGAACGTCATAAGTTCCTCGACCTTCTGCTGCTCTGCTGTAACAGCCTCAACATTTACTGCGCCACCATTTTGGGAGTTTCCACGCTTGCGCTTTTTCCCTTTTTGGGGTGCATTTGTAAGCCTGTTTGCCCGCTTCACCAAAGTGTTGTGATAACCGAGCAGTTCTTCGTATAGTATTGCGAGTAGCGTATCACCATGGATAGCAAGCATCGCCGCCGTAGTGATATCCGCCAATTCGTGCCCGGTTTTTGAGATAACAGCGCGATTCAGGTTCCGTTCTATCGACTTCCGGTCCTTTTCGGCTTGAATAATCAGTGTGCTTTCCAACATGAGGTTGATTAGCCTTTTGGTTTGGTCTGGCACACTGAGGTTAATATCACACGTCGGTTGGATTTCTGATAGGAGCTGCTCTCGGAGTTTACCATCAAGTACTAACGTCCACAGCGTCGCGTAATGCTGTTGTGCCTCCGCCTTCGGTGGCAGGTTAGCCAACCACTGCTTTATGGTTGGCAAATGCAATTTTACATGGTTAAGGAGT
>VXXH01000158.1:3038-7919 GCA_009835515.1 Candidatus Poribacteria bacterium | reverse complement strand
GTGGTCGCCCAACGGAAAATGGATTGCTTATCAGAAAGGACGTTGGCACGACAATCGTGAACTCCACATTGCCTCGATAGATGACCGAGTTGAACAGCGAATCACTTGGGTGGGTCACGCGGTGGCAGATCCGAGCTGGTCCCCTGATGGAACCGAGATAGCCTTTGTTGTGAACGTTCCGTTTATAAACGGGATTGGACCGCTGCTGAATACCAAAATTGTTTTTTTTAACGTACAGACGCGTGTTGAAGAGTCATTTTTGCCCGAAGAACTACCCTTAATGGAAACACCTGCGTGGTCTCCAATAGGGGACCTAATCGCCTTTTCTTGGGGAAAGCTGGGACTTGGACAGGATAGCGCACTTTTCATTGCCGATCGTCACGGGCGAGATGTGAAACGGATTCTGGCACCGATTGGGGATCCTGCGCTTTCGGAAGTCAATCCGGTGTGGTCTCCGGATGGCAACGAACTTATCTACGAACATATTGTTGAAAAACCGCCAAGAGAGGGCAGAAATGTTCGGGATATACAACTTTACAAAACTGATTTAAACGGTAGTGATCCAATACAACTGACACGACATGCGGTCAATAAAGATGCGGATTGGTTTGATCCAGCGTTTGCCTTGTCTGTCCGGCCGCAACCGCAACTGCTCACAACGATCTGGGCTAAATTGAAACAGAAATAGTCCGCTTTTAGAGACAAATATGACCCTGGACTAATTTCTGTTTCTTCTTGACTTCCAATCTCCTGTGACATCTTCAAACGGCGCAACAGGTTCAAACGCCTCATCATAATCCCCACCATTATGACTCACCTCACACGAATGGAGCCATTGACGCAGGGACTCGCGGGTTTGCCCTAACCGCTCGCGTTGTGCGTCTGCCAAGTTGATGGTCTCCGCGCGGTCTTCAATCATATCAAAACACAAATCTTCGCTGCCATCACTTGATAGATTGGTCAGGCATTTATAGCGGTTATCCATCATAGCGAGGGTCGGTGCGTGAAACATCGCCTCTTTTCCACTATTGAACCGATACGGAATAGGGGTCGGACGTTCCGTCATGTCTCCTTCAATGGTCGGTAGCAGACTGATACCGTCAATGGGACGATTATCGGGCATTTCAAATTGCATAGTTTCGGCGATTGTCGGGAAGTAATCCAGGGTGCTGCACGGCATTTCCACCACACGCCCGGGGTCTGCATGACCCGGCCAGTGCAAGAGTGCAGGCACGCCGACACCGCCGTCAAACAGAGAACGTTTTCGTCCGCGCAAGCCACCTGTTGAGCCCCGGTTACGACCCTCCCGACCTGTGCGTCCTTCGGGTCCGTTGTCTGAACAGAACCAGATCATCGTGTTTTGGGATGCGCCCCATGCTGCCAAAGTGTGATATAACCGTCCCACCTGATCGTCTATTGCGGTAATACAGCCGTAATAGTGTTGCTCGTTTTCGCTGTATTCGGCGTACATTTTGCGGTATTCCGGTCCGGCAAAGACCGGGGTATGCGGCGCGTGAAACCAGATTGTCGTAAAGAACGGTTCGCCCTTTTCAAGCGTTTGTTCAATAAATCCGATTGCGCGATCCATCAACACTCGTGAATCGCATCCTTTTAGATTCTCCGTAGCGAGTTTTCCATTCTCGTAGTAAGGCGATGCCCACGGACGGTCCGAACGTCTGCCACCGCTCTGGACACCTACTGCGGGATCCCAAGTTGGCACTGCGTACTCCGTGGCAAAAGACGCATCGTAATCTCGCTCCCACGGCGGCGCGTAATTACGCGCAGGGTTACGATTCGGCTTCCCCGAATAATTCGGGTCCAGCGTTCCAAGGTGCCATTTTCCAAAATGTCCGGTCGCATAACCAAACGATTTTAGCATTCGCGCCAGTGTCATTTCCTGTGCGGGTAAGTGCCCACGATTGGCATGTGTTATGCCGTATCGAAAATAATGTCTTCCGGTCAAACATGTCCCGCGCGTCGGGGAACAGACCGGGCCTCCCGCATAAAACCGCGTAAATCGGATCCCATGACTCGCCAGCCTGTCCAAATTCGGAGTTTTGATAATTTCATTTCCATTAAATCCGACATCGCCATATCCAAGGTCGTCGCACATCATTAAAATTATATTCGGTGAACGCATTTTTGCCTCCATTCCGTTCGACTGTTCTACCTCCTAAGATTATCAAATCTGCCCTTTTATTACAACATATACTTTATACCCGCCCAGAGCGATTTAGTTTTCAGCTCCGATATTGGTTTTGGTTGACGGATGTTAACCTTTGGATGCAAGATCGCGAGCGACAAGAAACACGCAGAAACACCCTATCAAAGACCCCAAGCAAAAACACTCGCTCCTACAGTACCGTAGGTTGGGTTGAACGGTGTTAAGAAAGCAGATGTCGGTGTGCCAATACCCTCAAATCTAACTTGTCGGTATATACATCCAAAAACTTAGTGAAACCCAACTTCATACCCTCAGGTGCCCGTAAACCGCTAAGGCGTTGGGTTTCTCTCGGTTTTCTGTTTGGCGTGCCATCTATGGGGTGGGCTGAGTGTTGTGTTCCTTTTCGGCGTTTTGGTGTATCCGTTGAACCTAACGGATACACCCAAGCAAAAACACCTACGGGACTACTGTAAGGCAAGTTTCCATCTATTTATAGACATAGCACCCCTCATGAAGATTAGATTCTTAATCTTCATAACTTATGGGCGAGTTAGAAACGAACCTATTGCATCTGTTCTATTTGCTGCTCCATTTGAGGCATTATTTGTTCCATCGTTCCAAACATCTCCGCGAGCTGCTTGAAGTCGCCGAGGCTAAGGAGCAGGTTTGCATCAATGCCGTTGTTTTTCGCTTTGGCAGCAAAACCGAGACTGTAGTTCTCTGGTAGATTCATGAACATACCCGAAAAGATTTGTAGTATTGCCATGTTTGGATCGTTTGGCTCTGGTTCTCCCATCAACGGCGCGAGGCTTTTGAACGCTGTAATCGGGGAAAGTGCTAAAAAGACGTTGTTGTCGGTCCCCAACTTGCCAATGAGTTTCTGATAACTTTGATGGTCAGAAAACTTTTCCTCGCCTCCTGCCCTCCGATCAAGAGCCATTTGAATAATCTCTGGAGTGGTTCCTGTTGCGAAAAGGAGTTGCCCTTCAGTAAACGCATAATACCAGTGCCATTCGGAGGGTACCAAATTAGAAGTTTCTGGCACTTCCTCTGGCAGATCCGCCTTAAAGTTCGGAAACACGTAACTTTTGATCTCAACACGGTTATGCACTATTGACTTACCCGGATAAGCCCCTGTATCGTTAAGTTTTTCCAGAAACACTTCATCCATATAGGTTCTCGCGCTGTGTTCATCTTTCAGTTCATAGATGAACACAGGTATGGCGGGATCCCCTAAATTGAGAGAGAAACTCCATCGATCCGCCAAAGATTCATAAAAATCTTTCACCTGTTCGCGGAGCGCATCTCGCTGCGTTCGTTTTTCTCGGGTATCATCTGGAAAAACACTAAACCAAAATTTGCTTGTCTCAGTTAGCAAAATTGGACTTCCTTGAAAAGCGCAATTTAGAAAAGCGTTATTTGGGAGTTCACTGAGGAAGACCAGTTCATCGGATGCCTCTCCTAAAATTTTCAGAAATTTGCTATCGCTCCCGAATGCCAAGAATGGCTTGATTTGTATATCGGCACCTTCCATTTGAAATCGGACGCTTGCAGATTGCAGCTGCTTGATGAATGCCATATTTTCTCCAGAAATACCTTTAAGGAACGGCACAATTACCGGAAACATCGGATTCTCATCTGCGTCTTCATTTTCAAGGGTATCTATAATTGATTCCAATTCTTCTTCAAGCGGTTTGTCGAGCGTAGCGATGGTGGTTTCAACGTCAAAGTAAACCGCCAACTGATCCTTATCTTCTGAAATATCGCTAAGAAAAGAGACATAATCGGGCTTTTGTGTGATAGCCTGTATTGTTCCGTTATAGGTGTCAATAACGTTTTCACAGACCTCGCGCTGTTTCGTGAAGATGAGGATATCGCCTAAAATCGCTATAATCTCGCCATCTTCGCTGTCGTTCCAATAGGTTACGTCTTTATATACCGTGTGTTCATCTTCTGTTGTAACCTTTTCAATTATCTGTTTTATTGTTTCCGGGTCTCTTAGATGCGCAAGGACAGCGAATTGCAGCGGTTTCAAACTGGGAAGGACAATTGCAAAATCTCGGTTCACATTAAAGATTTCTTCCAACGCAATTAAATCCTCAAATTGGGACCCGAAGATATTCGACAAAATTGCCACAGACACATCGGAGGCTTGCGCGTCAGATAGAAGTTCTGTCTCCAATGTATTAATGCTGTTATCCAATTCAAGCAAGTTAGGACAGTAAATGAGTCCTAAAGTCTGTTCTGGAATTAGATGCAGGACACTATCTCTTGGAACAGGAATAGGTGTACTTTCTGATTTATTCGGAGGTGCATCCGTAGCGAGATCAGCTTCTGCGATACTCAGACGAACGCATAGAAGCGTTGTCATAAGGGTCAACGCGGTGAAGGATAAGTGCAAACATTTCTTAATCATGATGATTCTCCTGAGGTGTATCAATCCTTATGGACGTATTCATGCTGGATTTGGACGTTAATTTTATAGTAGATTCCGTAATTACTTATACACTCGTATGGTAGCGTAAACTGTGAAGTTGTGTCCTATACTGCCACAGGTTAACAGCGTATGCTACATGTGTAAATTTATTTTCGGGTTTCACTATAACGTGAGTTAAGTTCAAATCTTGTTTATTTTTTTGGCTGCCCTTTTTTCTTTTCAGACTGCTTTTCTATTTTCAAGGGTGTCTGATTCCATTTTTCAAATGATGCTGTGTCTT
>VXXH01000158.1:0-3028 GCA_009835515.1 Candidatus Poribacteria bacterium | reverse complement strand
ACGAACGTGTGAGCGCAAATTCAGCGGGTGTCGCAATCGCACACCGAAGAAGCCCTTCCGAAGCGCCGTGTTTTTTTAGCCACTCACGCCATACATCGTGAAAAACCTCAGTGGACATCTGTGCTTCAAGATTGGTGACCATCCCCATCTGTGTCAGCTCTGACATGTGCGAAAACAGTTCTGCTGCTGGATAGATTGTCATCAACGGTTCCATCAAGTGTTTGGTTTGGAATGCGATAAGTGCATTCAGGTCATCAAGAGTGTTCGGCTCCTTTACTAACAGCACTCGGAATTTGAAGTAGTAATCCGTGCAAATAGCGAGTGCGTCCGCTTTTGTTTTCGGTGGTAACATTTTTTTCAAAGAAAACAGTACAGTGGTTTTCTGCTTCGGTGTCGGCATCGCCGCAACATAAGCCAGAAAATCTTTATATTCTTTTCCAACTTCAGCTTCCAGATAAGCCAAGTACGGCGCGCTGGATAAAGTCGCATCAAGGGTGCCGGTGTGTTGAAGGAGTTGGCGCAGTAATTTCTGGTGTGCCTCGGTCAACGGTTTTCTGACTAATTTCTCCAGTGCTTTTCTGCGCTTGTTATAATGTGCCATTCCATCTTCTACGTTCTTCGCTATTTCACCTACCAATTCATTTCCTGTCTCCGCTGCAGGTTCATTTTCTGCTGCGTTCTCAAGGGTGTTATTGAAGCAGAGAAAGAAAAACAATAGGAGTAGGGTAATGCGTTTCATGGCAGTGATATTCGTATATTGCCTCACGGTTGAATCTCCGGTGGTAAAGGTTGTGGATCGATTTTGCGCGGGTTGGGTTTTGATCGTGATCCCTCTGTTGGTTGTTTAGAAAGCCATTCTCCTATTTCAGTAGATGAGTTAAAACGTTCCAAAAGATAGTTTGCTGCTTCTTTATCGGTTTCCAGCAGCTTCAAAAGACCCGCATCCGTCCCATCTTGAGATAAGAGTTCTCTGATAGCATTGATTCGATCTACCGACATCGGTGAAGCGAGTTCCGTTTGAGATTTCTCTGTCGCAACCACGCCGTTTTCGTTTGAACGGGTGGGTGACACTTCAGTTGATGCCGTAGTCGATGTTGTGGCTTGCGGTGTTGGAGTCGGCGTTACCGCGTCTTGCGTTTCAACTTCTGTAAGCGTTGGGAAAAATGTAGACATATCTTCGGGGACAGTATACTGGATATTCTCTAATTCACCTGCCACCAGGATTTGTTCTGTCATCCATTTCATCTGTTGACCTATCTCGCCTTTAAAGTTGGCAAGTGCCCAGAATTGGAAATCCTGCTCCTTGAGGAGACCCATCGTAACAGCGGTCATTACCTTTTGAAAGTCGCCCGGTGTGTCGGCAACTATTTTATGGATGCGTTCCGCCATTTCCACTTCATAATCCGCAGGTTTGCCTTCGGGAAAATGCTCTCGGAAAGCCTTTTGTGAAATTTCCGCCAAGTCAAATTTCGGACCGTTTTCACCCATAACGACGTTCATGAATTCTTGGAGATTGAAATCAGGAAATTCACCTTCTTCTAAACCCTCCATCTTTTCCTCCATGAACTGCATGGTGGCATCAAGTCGGGCTGCCATCTCTGGTCCCAAGGCATCTTTCATGCGTTCAGGGTCTTTTGAACGTAGTGCTTCTTTGAGTTTGTCCATATCTACGTCTGGCCCAAATGTTTCGGAGAGCTCCGCTTCGAGTTTCTCTACATCTACGTCTGGCCCAAATGCTTGGGAGAATGCATCGGTTTCAGTAAGCGGGTTTGCCCCGTTGTTTTCGGATATCTCGGTTGGTTTGATACTTTCCGCTTCAACGGGTGCTTCAGTTTTGGGGCTTTGGGTGCGTAAAAACGCCACTCCAATGAGAGAGACAAAGCATAAGCCTATGATAATCGGAAACAAACGATTTTTCATGAGAGATCTCCTGTGTTTTCAATGTTATGAAACTTCAATCGTTTTCGTTTTCAAGCGAGATATGAAACATTCCGCGCTGTTCGGTAGCAATATAAAGTTGGTCGTTGTTGATAACGAAGGAGATGACACGATCTGGAACCTCTGGTAGGATCTGTTCCCATCTGCTTCGGTTATCCAGTTGATAGACCCCTTCATCACCCGCGCCGTAAATCGCCGCGTCTGCCACAGCGATTCGGTCTATAATGCCGTGCGCACCTTCTTTATCCGTAATTGCGCGCCAGTGTTCGCCGTCTGCTGATGTTAGAACGCCTGCGTCTGTTGCGACGTATACCGTTGAATCTGCAATGACAATCTGGTTGAACCGATCAAAACGGAATGGCAGATTTGGCGTTAAGTCTTTCCATGTATTCCCGCCATCAGGGGAGCGCAAGAGATGACCATCTCGTTTGCCGACATAGACGGTTTCCTCTGAAACAGCTATTTTGAACCCACTGTCAAACGGGTTATCAAGCGGTTGAGTGACATCTCTTAACCCTGTATCCGTCCATTTCGGATCTCCGCGTGTCCACCGGAAAAGCCGCTGCTGATATTCCACATAAAATGTATCGCCACTGACTGCGAACCCATCAGGATATGGATCACGTTGATTCTCATCTGTCTGCTGCGCTATATCTATCGAATCATCAGGTTTCTCACGATCCTTAGCGGAGTCGTCCGTTATAGCTTGCTTCGATGCTATCCGCGATTCATTTTCCTGTGTCTCTATAGCGATATCTTCGGGAAAAGCGGGGACACCTTGAATTGGTACCAGCACATTACCACCCGCAGAAAGACGGAGAATACGCCACTTGTCTTTTTCACCTAAATCTGGTGTAATGCCGTAAAGCACACCATTAGAAATTAATAATTTAGGAGCGATTAATAGATTAGGCGGAGCCTCGTCTTCTGCCGGTTTCAGAGTGAGTTCACCAGCATTGAGGGACAGTGTTTGCCAAGAATTTCCACCGTCAATGGATTTGGAGACCCCTGTCATAGTACTCGTGTAGATCGCGTTTTTGAATGCGACTAAGTTGAATATGTGAGTCCCGACTATCCCCTTCATAAATGG
>VXXH01000750.1 GCA_009835515.1 Candidatus Poribacteria bacterium | reverse complement strand
ATATATAACATAGGAAAGCAAACTTATTTTTACTGGGAAACTTGATTTACATCCCCAATTCTGCTACAATAACAGTAAATTGGGTACCAGAGCGTTGACGAACAATGGCGACCTCACTTCTCCAGATGCAGGCAATCACCAAAGACTTTCCCGGCGTGCGTGCCTTAGACAATGCCTCTTTTGAGGTACGCCCCGGTGAAATTCACGCGCTCTGCGGCGAAAACGGGGCTGGTAAATCGACGCTGATTAAGATTCTAGGTGGTGTCTATCCGTACGGCACCTATAACGGTAGTTTGCGTATCAACGACACCGAGCATCAATTCTACGCTGTTCGCGATGCAGAACGCGCGGGGATCGCTATTATACATCAGGAATTAGCCCTCATCCCGGAGATGACAGTTGCGGAGAACATCTATCTCGGTAGGGAACCGCGGCGATTTGGAGTCATTGATAGGCAGCGTCTCTATCATGAGGCGGGTGAACTCCTGTCGCAGTTTGGGTTGGCAAACCCGCTACAAAAACCCGTCTATGAACTCGGCATTGGACAGCAGCAACTCGTAGAAATTGCGAAGGCCTTAGGGCGTAGCTTGCAATCTGGAAACGCCTTATTGCTCGTGCTTGACGAACCAACAGCGGCTTTGACAGAAAGCGAAGTGGGTATTCTCCGTCAGATTCTGACGCAACTTCGAGAAAAGGGTGTAGCATGTATCTATATCACCCACAAACTCAAGGAAATATTTCAAATCGCCGATCGGGTAACAGTACTACGCGACGGTGAAACGGTTGCGACACAATCCGTTAGATCCGCTGAATGTACCGAAGACCTGTTAATCTCGCAGATGGTTGGCAGGGAACTAACGACCTTTTTTCCGAAACGGCGAGCGCATGTGGCATCTGAACACAATGTCAACCCTGAGGAAATCGCACTACGTGTCGAAAATTTAAGCACCTATCCATCGGAACCACCACGACTTGAAAACGTCAGTTTTGAGGTGCGACGCGGGGAGATCCTCGGTATCGCAGGCTTGATGGGTGCGGGTAGAACGGAACTGATTAGCACCATCTTTGGAGCTTACAATGACAAATGGAGTGGGGAGATATTCATAGAAGGCATACGCCTTCAGATACACGCGCCGCGCGAGGCGATACAACAAGGGATGGCACTCGTCAGTGAAGATCGGAAACGCTATGGACTCCTCTTAGATGTGGATGTCACCCACAATATGACGCTGGCGAGTCTCGGTTTATCGGCAGACCTCACATCTTATGGGATAATTAACCACAACGCGGCATCTGAAAAAAGCGGACACTATGTCGATTCGCTTCAGATTAAGACCCCTTCGTTAGGGGTTCCCGTAAACCATCTCAGCGGTGGAAACCAACAGAAAGTCGTACTTGGTAAATGGCTGATGACGCATCCGAAGGTGCTATTCCTTGATGAACCGACACGCGGGATCGATGTCGGAGCGAAAGCAGAGATACACGCGTTGATGGCAAAACTCGCTGAAGAGGGGGTTGCGATTGTGTTTGTATCCTCCGAACTGCCGGAGATTTTGGGTATGAGCGACCGGATTTTGGTGCTACATGAAGGCAAAATCACGGGTGAATTTACCAACGATAATTTGACGCAAGAGGAGATTTTGCGGTGTGCAGCTGGAGCTTGAGAACTGTATATTCCCAAATTCTCGGAAACTGTAACTACAATGGAATACAGAAACGAAAACTTTAAAACAGAAAGTCCAGAGGCGACGCAAGCACTCGGCAAAAAAATCGGCAAAACGCTTAAACGAGGAGATGTCATTGCACTCATCGGTGACCTTGGCACCGGTAAGACGTGCTTAACCCAAGGCATCGCGCACGGCGCGGGAATCGCCCCGAATGAGATTGTCAGTAGCCCTTCATACATCCTGATTAACGAGTATCACGGGAAAGTGCCTATTTACCACATTGATCTATATCGCCTCGAAAATAGCGAAGAGATTGCGGAACTCGGACTCAGCGAATATGTGGAAGGTGATGGCATTTGCATCATTGAGTGGGCTGAGCGGATGGCAGAAGCACTGCCCGATTCCTGTATAAAAATCTACATAACGCTCTCAGACACAAATGCCTTACACAGCGATGATGCAGTTTCCGAATTCATATTAGATAGTCCTGAAGATGAAAACATCCGACACATCAAAATCCAATATCCTATACCTCGATAGCGGCTCAGGCATTGGCGGTGGGCAACGGAGCCTTTTACTCCTGTTAAACCTATTAGATAAGGAACGCTTTACGCCTTTTGTCGGATGTCTCGGTGATAGTGCTTTTGCAGCAGAGGTTGAAAAGACAGCGGCGAATGTGATTCCACTCTCTCTGCCTGCCGCACATAATAAAACCGATAAAGTGAAACGGTTCACTTTCCGGGACCTGCTTGAAGATTTTCGGCAACTCCGAGTCATTTTTGAACTCCATCGGGCAGTGCAGCGACATAGGATCGACCTCATCCATGCGAACTCACTTTCGGTGGCACTCCTTGGTGGGATTGTTGCGAAAATAAATCGGATTCCTATCCTGATGCACAAGCGCTATGCGACTTCTTACGGGGTTCTGGATCGGCTCTGCGAACGGCTTCTGCATCGCGTGATTTTGGTATCCGAGGCAACACGGTGGGATTTCGCACCCGCGGCAAAACAGACACTCATCTATAACGGTGTGGATTTAGACGCATTTCAGGCATCGTCAGAAGAGGTAGAAACACTTCGGACAGAACTCTTTTCCAGTGAACCCAATGCTGCAGTCCTCGTTGGTGTCGTAACCCGAATTACACCGGAAAAAGGCATCCATTTTTTAGTCAAAGCAATGGGAGAACTTAAAAAAAAGACAAATGCAAAATTGCTCATCGTAGGCGGGCCCTATTTCCAAAAAGATATTGACTATATGGACACACTCAAGCAGAAAGTCGCAGACTTAGGCGTTGAAGATTCAGTTATCTTCACCGGATTTTTGTCGGATACGCGTATCGTAACAAGTCTATTGGACATTGTGCTGGTGCCATCAATTATCCCCGAAGCATGTCCACGGACCATCATTGAGGCAATGGCAGTCGGTAAACCGGTTATCGCGACACCGCTCGGTGGTAGCAAAGAACTTGTCACCCCTGAAACGGGGATTTTAGTGCCACCCGAAGACGCATCAGCGATTGCTGACGCTATCGCAACGCTGGCAACCGATCCAGGACGATTGATAGCAATGAGAAAAGCTGCCCGCGATCGCGCCGTAGATCTATTTAGCAGCGAAAAAAACACGACTTTGACAGAAACTGTCTACACTGAATTATTAACAGGTCACTAAGATGTCTCTCCGTACCATAAAGGAGTTATTATGAGAGAAAAAACAGTCAGTCCACCGCAGGGTGCCCAAGCGAGTCAAGGACAAGTCCGACAGGTATCCCAGTTGTTTGGTGAAGCTATCGGCGATACCAGTGAATGGGTAGAAATCCATCGTACCAGCGATAACTGGGAAGCGAATCTGATTCAGACCACTTTGAACGCGCAACAGATCCGATGCCGACCCGTCGCACTAAAAGCGGAGAAGCAGACCGCGCTCCTTGTGGACCCAGAACATGAAGTAGAAGCCATGGAACTGGTCAGTCGTATCGGCGTGGCTGTCACAGATAACGAAATGGCAGCGCAATCCGAAGAGAGGGCAGAGGCACTCAAACAACGCGATATGGCTGTCGTTCAAGATGACGCAACTGCGGTGTCTGATCCGGGAGACTCGTCAGAGCTTATAATGGCGGAACGCGAAGGCATCGGTAGCGTCGTCTATGTCGCAGGACAAGGATATGAAATTCGTGTCGGTCCCGAACCGTATGTTACCGTCCCAGAAAGCGATTGGGAAGAGTTCACGGATTTTAGTGCGCAACGTCAAGAGTTTGTGATTCTGCTCCGTCATGAATATCCCGATCTTTTCGAGTGGATTCAGGAAGAGAAACTCCTTGCGGAATTTATCCGTCTCATCGAGATGACGTATCAGGAAGGCGCACCTACGCCTATTTCTCACAGGCATGGAAATGCTGCCGACACCGAAGAAGTGGAGGCTACTCCTTACCATCCGCTTGCGCAATTGAGCCTTACTGTTGCCGTGGTTTCACTCATCGCTGTGCTTTTCCAAGTGCTGTGGACTGTAAATCTTGTGCTGGCTATCGCCACTATCGTCTCTGCGGTTGTTGCGAAATCCCAGATTGATGCAAGTGACGGGAAATCGACAGGTATCCCGATGGCGTTAAGTGCTATGGTGCTTGCGTGCTTGGTCGTTCTCTTTGCGTGGTGGCTGGAGCAGCGTCCGGAACCTGTGGAACCAGCGAATCCACCTGTTCGTGAGATGGTTGAGGATCGGTAGTAGTAATGTGTGGGTAAAGTCAACAACTTACGATCGCACCATGCGTTCGGGGTGTCGTCTTCCGTTTCTCCGCTTTCTTCTGATAAATGTTACTTAGGTATTTCCTCTAATTTTGGTGTTCTGTAGCATTTTGTACAGACAATTCATGTCTATCGGATGTCTCCTTTTTATAAAATTCGTTATAGAGGCGAGACACGAGGACCTCGTCCGATAGTTTAGAAAACTTACTTCCGTATCAACATCTTTCGCGTTGCCGAGAAATCACCTGCTGTGAGTGTATAGAAATAGACGCCGCTTGCGACAGTCTCACCGAACCCGTCTTTGCCGTTCCAATACGCTGCACGAGAACGACTTTGATATATACCTGCCGCTTGATGTCCGAGTGTTAGTGTCCGTACTAATCGTCCATTCACAGCGTAGATGTGCAGTGTTACATCCGCACCTTTTGCCAACTGATACGGAATCCATGTCTCAGGATTGAATGGGTTCGGGTAGTTAGGCAGCAATGCTGTCTCTTTGGGGGTCAACGCTTCAAGAAGTTGTTGTAAAAACAGGATACCGCGCTGTGACGTTGTATCCGTGATGTTCAATTGCTGTGCTTGTGAAAGCCACTGTTTGACCTCTGTAGCGGTGAGCATTTCTAAGGCTTGGGGATGTAGAGAAGGTGCAGCGGCACTATTGCCTAATGCGCCAGCGACCAAGACGAGATCAGCGATGTTGACAACACCATCACCGTTGACATCTGCAGCATTCTGTCCTGTCTTACCGAGATTTGAGGCGACCAACACTAAATCGGCAATGTTAACAGTACCATCACCGTTGACATCGCCTTTTAGACCGGTTGGTTCAGTTATCTCAGCGCTTTCAATATGAGGGACAAACGTTTCCCCTGCGCTGTTGGAGAGAAGTACGTCAGATAAGATTAAAGTGGATACCTTGGCATCAATTACCTCAAATGTGAGCGTTACGAGCGTGCCATCCCCCTTGCTTTCTCCAGTGAGTGATGCGGCGTTCAATTTTACGAGATTGTTTTCCACAAGAGGCTGCACAAAGAACGCATCAGCGGGTAGAAAATCGCCGTTTGCCCCAGAGACATAACGGAGGGCAGTCGGGTCAAATTGCACGGTTGCCTGATAGCCTGCGACGGCTTCACCACCTGTGATGTTTAAACTGAACTCTAATTGTTCACCAACAGCAGCGGATGCGATTGAGGATGGGGTAATGCTAACTGTGGCATCCGTAGTTGCTGTTTCAGTGATTGTTGGTGTTTCGGTTGCAGCACTCACAGTGACAGGTAATTCTGAGGTAAGTGCGGGGCCGTCGTAATCGGCTATTGCCTTCGCACCAACAGTGAATGTGAGTGCGCTATCTGTGTCAATGTTTCCGCTGAACTCAAGTTGAATTGTTACCAGTGTGTCGCTGACGCGCTCCACATTCTGCCGCCTGAGTGCTACGCCGTCTACACCTGATACCGCTATGTTCCCACTGACGAAGTTCGGATTGGTATCATATTTTTTTCCGCTCAATATTAGCATGACTATACTACCATGCAGGTTTGCCGCCGTTAATGGAATGGCTGATGCTACCAACCCGTCAGTTACCTCAACTGTCGGAGCAATAGGTACGTCTGCGGTGAGTGAAGGACCGTTGTAATTCTTTATTCCGCTTGGTCCTAAAGTAAAAATCAACCTACTATCCGTGTTAATACTGCCCATGAATGTAAGTTTAATCGCTATTTCTGTATCACTGATGTGTTCTATATCTGTCCAATGGAAAGTGATACCGGTGATGCCAGATATCGTGAGAGCATCCCGAATATCAGTTCTGCCCTCAAATTCCCCGCTGCTCAACGTTAGCGTTAGAACACTCCCATTCAGAGTAACAAAAGGCTGGGGCGTTGATAATACAGCCGTCAACGTTGGTCCACCTTCCTCACTGACAACCTCAATATCTATATCCACATCTGGGTTCTCATCCAAAATCACATTAAGCGGGAACGTACTCGTGATTGGATTATCTCGAAGTGATAACCTTTCAAGAGCTATCAAACTCGCGAGAGGCGTGACATCTTGGATTTGATTGTCTCGGAGGTCCAACACCTCCAGCGATTCAGAAAGTTGCACAAGTGGCGTAACGTCGCTGATTTGATTACTGGCGAGATCCAACGTCGTCAACTGTGTCAGCGTTGTGAGTGGACTAAGGTCTCGGATCTGATTATGATTCAAATATAACTTTGTTAGTGATTCCGCTTGACCAAGCGGCGTGATGTCACGGATTTGATTGTACCCAAGTTGTAAAAACGTCAATTGTTTCATTTGTGCGAGCGGTGTGATGTCTTTGATTTGATTCGTCGTAAGGCCTAACAGTGTTAGTTTTGTGAGCTGGGTAAGCGGAGAAATATCACTAACCTGATTAGCACTGAGTGTTAACGTTGTTAGTTCTATGAGTTGGGCGAGTGGGCGAATATCGCTAATTAGATTAAAATCAAGACTTAACTCTCTGAGTTCTGTGAGTCCTGCGAGTGGGCTAAGGTCACTGATCTCATTAGCACTGAGCCCCAATTCCCTGAGCTGCGTGAGTTGTGCAAGCGGCATGATGTCCCTGATATCGTTACCGGTGCGAGGACCGCCAAGATCCAACACAATAAGTTGCGTAAGTTGGGCAAGGGGCGTAATATCAAGGATTCTATTCCCCCAAAGATCTATATTGGTGAGCTGCGCGAGGTGTGTGAGCGGTGTAAGGTCAGTGACATCCTGACCTCTAAGATATAAAGTTATGAGCTGCGTTGCATGCTCCAGACCGGCGAGCTCAGTTATTACTGGTAGTCCCAAATCATCTGTTGTGGATGACTTGCCGGCCGATAGTGTTTTAAGTTTTGATAACTCGGCTATAGGAATTGTCAGGACATTAACACCATTAGCAAGATCAAGCCTCAGAGTCCTACGCACAACAATGGCTAAAGTGGTATCTACGAATTCAGCTACAGGTGGATTCTCTAACAAGGTCGTTCCTTGACCTATCGCAGACCACGGATCTGGAGAAGGTGGATTCTCAGTACAATCGGGCTCGTTGGTATCTCGGTAGCGCGCCTCGTATGTAACTCCAGGCTCAAGGTCATGGAAATATGTATATATCTCAATACTCCCTGCCCTGCCTCTGTAAGAAATATCTACGCAATTTGTAATCCAAGTGCTCTGAGGTATTTTTCGACGCAACTGAATTTGATAAGCATTTTCATCAAAAGTGTAGAGGATATCTATAAAACTTACTCTAAGCGAAGTATTCGTATCACCTGGTGCAACAGTGGGTGTATTGTCTTGAGCATAACCTACAGCTTGTACCCCGTATATCAACAATGTTCCTGCGATAATAGACAGGATTATTTTCCGATTTACAAATAGCTTTTTCATCATAAACCCCTTTTTATCAACACGAACCGAAAAGATACGGTGAAAATTGACAACCGAAGAAAAGATATAGATCAAATCATCTTTACTTCTACTGATAACCTCAGTTTTTATCCAAACGAGAAATCAATTCAACCG
>VXXH01000271.1 GCA_009835515.1 Candidatus Poribacteria bacterium | reverse complement strand
AAAATAGTGGTTGTGAAGACTTAGAGAAACGAAAGCTCTACCAAATTTTGCCGGACGAAAAGGCAGCACAAGAGGGATACCTGCGAATTGTTGATGAATCCCAGGAGGACTATTTGTATCCTGAATCCTATTTCATCTTTCTCGAACTGCCTCGCAAAGCGCAGGAGGCACTCATAGCGACAGACTGAGTCTTTTATAATATATTCGACTCTAAACAGAAGCCACGCTTGGATAATTTACAGCGTATCCTCTCTGGACTGGGATTTCAGATTCGATTGGAATTCGCTGAAAACTAACGACAATCCCCTAACTACCATCCCACCGTTCTTCAAACTGACGTTCATTTTAGGATATTGTCAAATCATTTCAATAACGACCAGTCAGGTTCGTCCTCTGGATCGCCGAGGGGACCGTGGGCGTTACGGACGATGCGGCGTTGCAGGTCATACCAATCCATGTAACTCGTGGCAGGCTGGAGTGTGTCGTTGCGGGCATCCATCAGATTTGTGAGGGTTGCCTCCATCTCATCTGCCAACGCTTTTGCTTCGGGATTGTCAATGAGATTGTTCATCTGCAGTGGGTCTGCTTCTATATCATATAGCATCCGTTTGCCGTCAAGCCAGTGTGCGTAACTGTGCGTTTTTGTGCGGGCACCGCGCCACTCGTTACCATCTACGAGATAGTCGTAAGTTGCGCCGAAGTTCATTGTCAAGACAGCGTCCTGCTCAAAGGTGTCGGTCTCGCCGCGCCAAGAGGCGGAGAGATCGTAGCCTTCAACAGTTCGCGGTGGCTGAATATCGCATAACCCGCAGAGCGAGGGGAACAAGTCTACGGGTGATGTGAGTGTGTCACAAATGCGATTCCCATCAAAAACACCCGGTAGCCGCATAATCAACGGCACTTTGATGGATTCTTCGTAAGGTTCGCGCTTTGCCCAGAAATTGATGCCTTGCGCGCCGCCTTGTGTGCCATGGTCGGATCCGAAGACGAGCAGCGTATTTTCGACGCGCCCTGTTCTTTCGAGGTACGCCATCAATTCGCCGAGCATATCGTCCACCGTTAATACCATCGCGAGGTAGTGTCGGTAGATACTCAACGACTGTTCTCGAACCGAATCTGGAACATTTTCTGGGAGTTCGAGTTCAGTAGGTAGCCGGTCATAGTATTCCTCCGGCGCGAACTCGTAAGGCGTAGAGTGCGCTTGATGCGGGGAGATAAATAGACAAAACGGGGTATTGTCTTCCATGTCATCCATGAACTGGAAGGCGTATCGGTTCAGCGCGTCGGTTTCGTAGCCGTCCCATTTTTCGTTCCGCCAGTCTTCGTCGAGGTTCACAGTGCCGTTGAAATAGTCGGTGTGGAAGTTGTAGCCGCGCCAGTGTTGGAAACCGAGACGGTCGCGTCCTTCGGGAACGTAGTCGCGTCCGCCGATTTCAGGGAACGAACCCGTGTGGAGATGCCATTTGCCGACCCATGCCGTCCGGTAGCCGTTTCGGTTGAAAACGTCCCCGAGTCCGATTTCATCGTGTCGGGTTTTGACGAAGTTGATGAGATGCCCGGTCGTCTGTGGATGTCGTCCGGTGAGTAGCATGGACCGGTATGGCGTGCAGACGGGCGCGGTGGCGATTGCGTTTGAGAAGACGGTGCCTTCTTGCGCGAGCCGATCAATGTTCGGTGTATCAATCTGTGTGTCGCCGTATACCGGCAACGAACACGCACGAATCTGATCCGCGAGGAGATAAACGATGTTCGGTTTGTCTGTCATGTTTGTTGCCTTTAAAACTGTAATCCCAAACTCACCCGATGTGCTTGTTGTAGCCGTCCGAAATCGGCATAAGCATAGTCGAGCGCGATCAACCTCTTGCCAAGCGTCAGGTGGATACCCAAGCCGAGGGTGAGTCCTTCTTCATCGTCCCGCCAGTCTTCACCCAGTCGGAATTTGTAGCCGCCGCGAATCGCCGCCATCCTTTTATACCAATACTCCATACCGATGTTCAACCGTTCACTGTTGTCGTTGGGATGGTTCGCATCGAGCGCGAGGGTGAGGAGATTATCGCCGGAATCGATGACATCATAGGCGATACCGAGTCGAAAATTGGAGGGCAGCGGGAATTCGATTGTCTCTAATGCCGCTGTCCGCGCCGGGTTCGTTGTATCTGGAAATGGACGGTAGTCTGATGTCCTTGGATCACCGGCTATTTCGGATCCGCTCTCCAGATCGGGACCACTGAAGCGCATTTCGGGTCCGAAGTTTGAGAAACACATCCCGATGCGTAGGCTCCGCCAACCGGTATGGTATAGCGTTCCGACATCAATGGCAACACCATTAGCACTCTCTCGATGGATTTGCTGGTGGATGTATTTGGCGTTGATACCGAAAGAGAGTTTAACGCCGGACTCCTTTGCATAGAGTTGTCTGGCATACGCCAAAGAAACTGCGGTATCATAAGCCGAATACCAGAGACCGGTGCCATCGGGTTTTGCGAGTGTGGTGATCTCCGTATCAGGGACATTGAGAAATGTAACGCTTGCTCCTAAGGTGCCGACGTTTTCTATTGGCGTGGCGAACGCGAGGTAGTTATATCGAATATCGGCAAGCCAGAAGATTTGTGTGTCTGAAAAACTGGTTTTTTCAAGTTGGCTTATCCCGGCTGGGTTCCAATAAATACTGGTTACATCGTTGGCAAGCCCGCCAAACGCACCCCCGAGACTATCGACCCGTGCACCGGGACCGATTTTCAGAAACTGGGCACCCGCCGTACCGACGTTGGTTGTGGCATGACTGGGGACGACCCACAGTGCCGAAAGTAAAAATAAAAGCGTATAAATTATATGTCGCATGTGGTTCTCCTGTTATCGAATAATAGCGAATCTGCCGATTTTGTTACCGACGACTGTGTCACTCTCGTCGCGGGCTTCAACATGATAGATATAGATGCCGCTTGCGAGTGCTTGATTATAACGGTTAAGGAGTTCAAAAGGTGCCGTACCACCCTTGTCGCCTTGTAACGAACGGTCATCTGAATCAACATCCGGGTGGTAAGGGGCAGCACTTTCGTGTTCAATTGTCCGGACTAATTCACCGGCTAATGTGTAAATCCGAATGGTACAGTGTGGTGGTAGGTGCGTGAAAAAGATTTTGTCCGTTCCTTCCGAGAGGACTGCCCTATTCGTGACGAAATAAGGGTTTGGCACGACGCGGATTTTTCCGAGATCGGCTTCAATATTTTCAGCATCGAGAGTCTCTCCTTTTGTTGTTAGAAGGAATTCGTCGCCATCTCGTGGTGCGCTGATACCACCCATCTCAACAGTGAAGACATCGCCAGCGGAGATTTCTTGATTCGGGTCCCTGATATAGACGTATCCACCTCGGATGTAAATTCGGAAGAAATCGGGTGTATCCGCCCGGACGTATTCATCACGCCAGCCTGAACCTGTCAGAATCGCATATCCCTCGGCCCGTTGGTCGCTGAACTGAATTTCTTCACCCGTGTCTTCGTCTACCACCTTGACGCGTGTATCGTCAGTAAACGTGATTGAATATGTATGCGGACGGTAATACGTTGACCACCAGACGTTGGGCCATGTATTCTCACCAAAGCCGGGGGATTGAATGTCCACCGCCCAATCTGTCACTGTACCTGCTGTTAGTTTAACGTCAAGAATCGGGTTTTCGTCCGGCGTACCGTAAGATACATCGGCTCCTGTTATCTTCAGGACAATGCCGTCAAACATCGGTGAGAGCACTTCAACGGCTTCTTGATGCTCGGGGTCATACCAGTCAAAAAATTGTTGCTCGACAACGGTCTCGTTTGTCGTCGTGTTGACAATTTCATAAGAGGGGGGTTGATACCCGGGACCTGTAATATATGCCGCCGCATCTATCTGTTTTGCACCGGACCAGACGATTTTATATTGGTGTCCTGTGACCTTGTTGGGAGCAAGCACCATCGGTTCAACGGTAACGCTTCCCTGTCCGTGTTGTTCTATATCAGCGGTCGGTTCACGGTATCCAGCCGGTTGGGCACGTGGCACGACATGGACCATCGTCTCAATCTGGCTACTCTCCATCGCAACCAGCCCGGCTTTCGGGTTGCCTGTGTCGTAAGACGTGACGGCGTAAGTGTATTCGAGTCCGTTGGTTAAACCCGCATCAGTGTAGAAATTCTTGATGCCTGCGTCTTCACCGAGTGCTTGTGAAGGCGTGGAAACGACTCGGAAGATGTCACCAGCGACAGGCGGTCCTGAGGGACCATCGGAAATCTGTACGTAGAGTCCACCGAAATAGATGAGGGTACCCGAACGGTATGTGCCATCAGGATAAGGCTCAAACGAATCCGGATCTACCACAACGTACCCTCCGCCGTCAAATTCCGGATTGTAAGCCATTACCTCCCAAAGTGTTGTGTTGACGACTTCAAAAGTTGTGCTGGAGTTGAATTTGATCATATAGACAGCACTTTTGAAGAAACTTCCAAAGAACGGTTCATCGCCCATGTTTTCAATGACCGCATCTGACTGCTTACCGACGTGCGCCACTGTAAAGAAATTACCGGTCGCGCTCGGCTGATCGAACTCCATCAGCATTGTCCAATCCTCAACAGGGTTACCGGTGGATTCGTCGTAGGAGACATCGCGCCTATAGACCCGGTACCCTTCAAAGATTTTTTCTGAATCAGTTACGTCAACGTATTCTTCAATACGCTTACCGACACCGTTGTCAACCCAACGTCCTTCACTCTCCCAGACGAGGGTTACCTGTCCATCAGCGGGATAAACCGTTACCAGCGGGGAGGGCGGTGGTGCGGGTGCGACATAGCCATCGTCATATAACTTCTGTGCCCAATCGGCAGATGCTTGTAAACCGGCGAGCCCTTCACCGATCGCGACTGCGATAATCACGTTGAAGGAATCTCCAGGGGCAAGTGATTCAATGGGTCCATAAGACTGAACGAAGCGTTGATCGTCGTAGTTTGCAGGGAGCGGTTCGACACCAGGCGTACTAATTAACGCGTATATCTCCGCGTCGGTTGATGGATCTGTGGATATGGTAATCCGTTTGTGGGCTGCGAACGGAATTTTTGCCGCTGGATTATCGCCTATGTATGCATCCAATACCCGTAAACCTATATATCCCGGCGCGGAGGCGTTGGAGTATCCGTAAGAGAGATAACGGTTCGGATGGTCTACAGGGTTGAGCGCGTCCGGGGTCTGGTCGAGTGCGACGAAGTCATCGGCGGAGTAACTCGCCGTCCCTGTTTCGTTACTGGAGACATCTACATCGTAACGGAACGCCATAAACACGTCTTCAAGGGTATCATCACCGACATTTTTGATGTTGTATTCAAGAATAAAAAAGTCGTAGAGCGGTGCGTAACTCCATTGGAACCCGTTGACTTCAAGTTCTAATCCGAGAATCAAGCCTTTGTTCGCATCGGGGTTCATGTCAGAACATCTGAACATGATGGCTTGGCTCGTGGGTGTCTCTTTTGTTGTCGTTCCGGGTTTATTTGAGATGACTTCTGGCGCGTCGTCAGTGGGCCAGATTTCACTTTGTCTACCATCTGCCTCAGAAACACCGACTTCGCCACCTTTTTTCGCACCGATCCAGATGTCGCCTTCAAAGATATAGGAGTCGTTTGTTCCTGCGGGCCACCAGCCTGAAGGGTTTGCAGTCGGATTACTCGGATACCCGACGACTCCGGTATTAAAGATAGCAGACGATAGGTTGCCTACGTCGAGTGCTTTCCAATCCACTTGTGCACTTGCCGGTAGCACGGCAAGTACCAGAATTGTGGACAGGAAGAGTGTATATCGTAATATTCTCATAATTTCGTTTACCTCTTATGTTCCTCATTGAAGGTTGTAGTAATAAACCGTTCTAAATCAAAATATAGTCGAAAAATGATTCCGATGAAAACCGTAAATGGATATAAAAAAAACCATTTACGATTTCTTAGGTCGTTCTTTCTGGTGGTGGAATGGGATAATGCTCTTCTTCATAAACCTCTACCAACGTAGCAAGCACATCAAGTTTATCCCCTCCGGCGACCCGTAACGCGCCCCCCACAGTTGTTCTATTTCCTTCAGTGCAGCTTCATAGTCTGCTTCAGTTTTGATTGGCTTAATCTCCATAATTATTGACTTTCCGTAATTTCAAAAACCTGATACCGTTGTGTTTTTCCGTTTCCGACATCTATTTCACCTTCAATAAACAGCGGATAATCATACGCTGTATCTTTTACGGAGAAGAGGTACGGAATCGCACCTGCTTCACGTGCTGTTTTGGCTTGCGCCTTGAAATCGCGTGGTGTTTTCATGTGCACATTGTAAATCTGATATGTTGACCGGTCAGCATAATACATCAGATCAAAATGCGCGCCGACGCGTTCATCATCAAGAAAAAAGCATGCATTCTCCGGCATTTCACGTTGAAGGCGGGGTCCACTCTGTTCATATAGCGGAATCCTACTGTTGCGTTCCGTAACTTTATATGCGGCATCCACATAGCCTTTTGCATAAAATAGAGCAATCGCCAATGCGACTATCCGCAGTCCAAGCCACAGCCACTTTTGCCAATCATACCGGCGAACCAGCACATATATGCCAGCAAAAACAGCGAGCAGTACGCCGAATCCGATGAGTTGTTCAACGATCCAGAAATTCGTCTCAATAAAGGGCGCGATTTTTTTGAGTCCATCGAACTGATCTCGACCTTTGACTAATGTGCGTCCACCGGAGATGATTGTAATCACAAGCATCCCAGCACACCAAATTGCGGTGTAAATCCAATCTCGCCGTTGCCATGCGCGACTGATAATTGCTGCCAAGCAGATGAGCAACGGGGACACGGCGATCATTGTTGCCGATGGCGTTTTTGTTTCTGCGAGTGTGTGCGGGACAATGACCCCGATACCCCACGCTAACACGAACAGTTCGGCTAAGTTCCAGCGTTTGAACATAACGACTAACAGGCACAAAACCACCGCGAAAAGGGCAGCATAAAACACCGGATAGAACAGCGGCATATAGTCAAACAGGGGTCGATCCCAACTCGCGCCCCAGCTTTCGACATCTGTATTGAGATGGTCGAGGACGCGTTTATGTTCCCATAAGAATTCCTTGCGATAGAAGATCAGACAATAGGTAACCCACGGTGCCACCGTCGCAATTGCCGCCAAAAGTTGTAAGCCTATATCACTGAGACGGATCTTTTCCTCTATCGTCTCGGTCTGTGCGTTATCATCCGATGCGCGTCTATTGTAATAAATTTGTTTCCCACGCGCGACACCCCAAACGACAAGCGCGATACCGAAGGTGATACAGGCAAGGTAACTTTTTGAGAGGTACGCGATCCCCATCGCGACCCCCGATAAGATATAATTTCTCCTCTTTCCAGTCCGAACTGCACGGAGCAGGAACCAACACGAGACCTGTACCCAGAGCAGTAACGCTATATCAATGTGATCTGAATAGCGATAGCCGTGAACGGACGCGAACAGAAACGGGTTGAATCCGACAAGAAACGCAGCAATGAGTCCTGCCCGTTTGTCAAAGAGATCCGCGGCGATCCGATACGTCAGCCACGCGACGACAACAAGACTAATTACGGACGGCAATCGGAGCGCGAACGTATTGATGCCAAAAATCAGGTGCGAGACCCAGATTGTCCACATAGCGACAGGCGGTTTGTGTAGCCAGATATGGTTCTCACCCCACCCTTTGTAGTCGTAAGGGAGCCACGGTTGGTCGTAGAGCGTGAATTTGAGCGGATGTTTCGTCAAATTCCGCGCCACGACAGCGTGAAACCCTTCATCCCAATAGGTAATCCCGCTGTGCCCGACATTCCGTAACACCAAAGCACCGGAGGCGATCAGGATGCAAATGAGTATAATTTTTATTATGATGGGTTCGTTTATTTTTAAAAGGGCTTC
>VXXH01000007.1 GCA_009835515.1 Candidatus Poribacteria bacterium | reverse complement strand
GGTTAGTTCTATATAGTGCGTGGAGTAACGCTGTTTTGCCAGATTCATTTTTGCCGACCAGACAGGTTACCTTGTCATCAACTTCGATAGCATTCGAGTCCCAAATGCTTCTAAATTCTTTTACTGTAAATTTTCTAAGTTTCATCTTTTCCCTCTCTTATATCGGGTTCCATTATACGCAACCAAAGGTGTTTATCAAGATTGCGAAATTCTCATGGATTATCCTGCCTTGGTGTGCTACAGTCAGAATGCTGACATTCAGGAGAACCCGCCCCATGTCGGGTCTCCGCCACAATACAACACCCATCCGGGAAATAAGCGGAACTTTCAAGTCTCTTGAATGTCAGCAGGACCCGACACCCACGTTCGAGGCACCCTGTGCCACCTCTGTTAACCCCAAATACTTAGGAGATTGCTATGAGAATATTGTTGATTTTTGTGACCTTGTTTGCGGTCACGGGGGTGGTTTACGCCGAGACAAAGGCAAAATGTGGCGACAGGGCTTACTTGGTTTTTAATGAATGCTTCAGATTCGCAGAAGAAGTGAAAGGTGTTACGGAGGGTGACCTTGACCTTCTTCGTCTTGCGGGATTTTCCGCCGACTACGGGAGTTTTGTCCGTTAGCCCAGCTCCTCCTATGAACATTCTTCTTGAAGCGTGCATGTTCTAAAGCGACCGCCAAAATAGCTCTCGTCAGCTTGTAACTTGATACACCTTTAAGATTCGTAGTCATCAGGAAAACAGCCAGAATCCATTCGTGAAGAGGAACCCTGCTCTCGGCAAGCACGCTGTTTGTCCGGACGCTGAAATACTTGCGACAATCCTTGCACCGATAGGGCATAGGTTTGTGATTCTTGATTTCGGAAGTTCTCACGCTTCCGCAATGCGGGCAATAACGCCCCCTTCCCCCAACGCTCTTCCTCAAAATACAGCCTCGCAGACTGTTCATCCGGGAACTTCTGAAAGAGCCTGTAGAAGCTCACCTTTCAGAGCACTAAAGGTCTTAGATTGCCTCATCGATTGTTTCTAGTTGAGCTGGCATCCGCTTCCTTCAAATGTGCCCGAGAACCCTGCCGAGTCATCGAACCTACCTCTTAGGACACCAGTTTCTCGGTCTAGCGTTCCGGTAACCCTTGTCCCATCGCTTGTAGTAGCTGATATGTTGGTTCCCGAAAGTGATCCATTAAGATTTCCAGATATATCATAAGCAATGTTATATGCGAGTCCTGTTATCCTGCCCGAATCATTAATGTCAAAAGTGAAGACTCCGTACTCGTCAAAACTATCAGTTCGCCAAGTTCCGGTACCACGGTATACCGCATATTGATCACCACCGATTCTCCTGCCGGAGAAACTGCCACCGATACTTGAGTCAAGTGGATGCCCCCACCGACCTTGAACCGTGTTCACAGAAGTAAACTGGCCATTGAATTCTGTTCCTTCATCTGTATCTCCACTTGCGAATACGACATTCTGATCATAGCTGATGGATCTTGTGCCTGTAAGTGTGATGTAATTATCATATTGAGTGCTGTAAGCAATACCGGACGCACTTCCACTACGTGCGTCAATCAAAACTCCGAAATTACCTTGATCAGTACCCCCGTATGTTCCGGTGTATGCACCCGAATAGGAACACCGAAGAGTACTTTCCAAATGGTTCCTTGCGGTCGCATTTCCCGGGATTTCGTACGATTCATATCTACTAAATCTTTCTTGTAAATCGGATCTCATTCTCTCCAGTTGTTGCTCGAAATCCAAACTATCGGAAAGAATCTGTATAAAAGTCCATTGTAGCGCGAGCTCACGAACCTCTTCAGGGATGTTTATACCGTTAGAAAGGTCATTGTCTTCATCCAGAGATATGAGAAAACGCACAGTGTTCAGCACAGGCTCAGAACTTGAACTGCCTCGCTCAACTAAATCTACTGGGGTAACAACCGACTTTCCTTCGGTTTCTCCTAATGTTACACCTCCGACCGAGAACACAACACTTTCTCCAACTTCGTAGGTAAAGCTTCCCTCTGAATCGGTAACTCCACTCTGCCCTCCTGAGACATAGCTCAGTCCTGCAACGTTGGCATCTTTAAATTGACCCACCGCAGTTCGGGCTGTGGGGTGTCGGTCACTTGGAGTTTCATTTCCACCACCACCTCCGCAACCAACGACAAAAAACAAAACTACGAAAAAAGACGGAACAACCCTCATAACGTCCTCCTGAATTTTCTGATCTCCGACACACGTAGGCGTCGGGCTCTGCTAGCAGTCAGAACAGTTTCAGACGCTCCGCCTATTTCCCCCAGAGGGGTGTTTTATTTAACGGAAAGCCCGACAAGCGGACTGTTCCAACTGCTAGCGATTAAAATTATAGCACGGAAGGAAGGCATAAGACAATCTGCTTTTGGGGTCCATTTCTCCTATCATGGCTTCAGTAAATTTTTACTAGTTGAAGAAAGACTGAAAGAAACTGCTTTATCCGGCAAAAGCAAAAATTAATCGGCATCTCTCAAAATAAATTTCCCTTGATTTTACAGGAGCCAACCCATGAGAAATAATATATTTGGGTTGAAAGATAGCCGGAAAACAGCGTCGCGGCACCGTTTTCCGCTTCGCGGTTTAATATATAAAGAAACGGACAGGTGAATTTCTCCAAGATCTCTCCCCAGCAATCCACAGTTCCATGAGCGAAAAAAAAGGCAGGGTTTATCTGATCGGCGCGGGGCCTGGCGACGCGGGCCTTCTTACCCTCAGGGGAAAGGAACTGCTCGGGAAAGCACAGGTGGTAATCTACGATTCACTTGTAAACCCGCAGATTCTTAAGTTCTGCCGTCCTGATGCGGAACTTGTCTTTGCCGGCAAGACAATCGGACAGGCTCATATATCCCAGGAAGAGATAAACAAACTCCTCGTAAACAGGGCAAAAGAGGGAAAAACTGTGGCAAGGCTGAAGGGAGGAGATCCGTTCGTTTTCGGAAGGGGAGGAGAGGAGGTTGAGGAGGTCGTCAAAAACGGTATCGATATCGAGATTGTGCCGGGAGTAAGCTCCGTTACCGCGGTGCCGGCTTACGGGGGAATTCCCATTACTCACAGGCGTTACAATTCGTCTTTCGCAGTCTTTACCGGGCACCACCAAGGAGAGGATTCTGACTACGATCCGGCTGAGATCGAAACGATGGTGTTCCTCATGGGACTGAGCAAACTCGAGAGCATAATGAAAAAACTGCTTGGGCTGGGAAAGGAAGCGTCTACCCCCGTTGCCGTTATATCCTGTGGCACGCTACCCGAACAGAAATCTGTCGTGGGGACCATTTCCGACATAGCGGAAAAAACCAGAGTTCTTGACGTCCAGACTCCGGCAACCATAGTGGTCGGAGAGGTGGCCTCGCTCGCAGAAGCGATAGGATGGTATGAAAAAAAGCCGCTTTTCGGAAAGACCATAATGGTAACTAGGGAGAAGGAAGCATCATCCGAGTTCGCGGAACTTCTAGGCTCCTGCGGGGCAAAAACCATCGAATTTCCCACAATCGAAATAAAGCCCGTAAGAAATACCAGAGAGCAGAAACTTTCGGTACAGAATCTCGCAGACTATGATTTCCTCGTGTTCACGAGTGTGAACGGAGTAAGCAACTATTTCGATGTGCTCGCTTCCCATGGAAAGGACTCGCGGGAACTTAAAGGCAAAAAGATAATAGCCATAGGGGAAAAAACTTCTGAGGAACTTCTAAAGTACAACCTCTCAGTGGATTACATGCCCAGAGTCTATACCGCCGAAGGAATAATCTCGCTTGCCGAAAAGCTTAATCTCGACGGCAAAAAAATACTTATCCCGAGAGCGCTTGTGGCAAGAGAGCTTCTCCCGGACACGCTACAGGGAATGGGAGCCGAAGTAGAAGTGCTCTGCGTTTATGAAACGCTTGTTCCCGACCACGCAAAGCAGGAGCTTGACCTGATAAAAATGAAATTCTCCAGTGCAGAGATAGACCTTGTAACGTTCACAAGTTCCTCAACCGTAACAAATTTCTTTTCGCTTTTTGGAGAAGATCCAGAGCTTTTCGACAAGACCGGGTTTGCCTGCATAGGACCCGTAACGGCCGCGACGCTACTCGGCCACGGTTTTACCCCGGTGGTAACCGCTGACATCCATACGACCCGTAGCCTTAAAGAAAAAATCCTGGACTTTTATCTCTCATAAGAAGGCAGGTACCTTGAAATGCCGAGATTTCCGATCAGAAAAGAGCCATCCACAGAAGATGACAGAACCCTTCGCGGAAAAATATCCGAGAGCGACTACACGCATATAACGAAAGTGCTTAGACTAGGAGCTGGGGACCGCATAACCGTCTTTGATGCTGAATCCACCGAGTATGAAGGCACAATAACGGACCTCTCCCCTGGAACCATCGCCCTCCAGGTTTACAGCACCCGCCTGTTGCAGACAGAACCTGGACTGGAACTGAATCTCTTCCAAGCGATTCTCAAGGGAAACAAGATGGACGGGATAATAAGTCAGGCAACGCAACTCGGCGTATCGGGAATTTTCCCGTTAGTTTCCGAAAGGACCCAGGTAAGGTCAACCGCAAAGGTGGACAGATGGAACAAAATAGCTCGGGAATCGACAAAGCAGTGCGGAAGAACCGTGCCGCCTGCGGTTTCAAAACCGGTTGATTTTCAAAGGTCCCTTGAAATAAGAAACGAAAGCGAGATGAAGATAGTACTTTACGAAAACCAAAGCGAACTGCTCAGAGATTACATGGGTTCCCACGAGAAATCCGTAAGAACGATAAATCTCTTCATAGGCCCCGAGGGAGGTTTTTCGGAACAGGAAATTACCCTGGCAAAAGAAAAAGGCTATACGGTACTCGGGCTTGGAGAAAGAATACTGAGGGCGGAAACGGCTTCAGTGGTAAGCCTAGCGCTTTTGCAGTCCCGCTACGGGGATATCTAAGCTTGTTATCACGTAACAAACATTGGGCAAATATGGCCGGTTAAGCAGTCTTGGTCCACTCACCCCAAGGGAGAAACGTAGCGTGATATGCTAAGTCTCTTGCATACTCGATAACTTCATCTCGCCTTTCTTCGGCATCTAATGCTACCGGGATTAGGATATCCGCATGATAAGGATTGTCATCTGAGGGGGACGGCTTTACACTACAGCCAACTCCCTGTACGTCGCCGGCGGTTAGAATATACCAACCCCAAAACAACTTCCCGGATGAACTCGCATTCCGCATACCCAACTCTGCCATTGTGGCTTCGGGGACAAAATCCATTCGGTTAACTGAAATTTCATTGCTGTCTTTGGGCGGATTAAATCTTGAGACAGGTGCCCTTGCCTCACCTTCTCTTTTCAGTCTGCCGAAAGAGCGCTTGGCGTTTTTTTGCGACCTCTCTTCCCTTCCGAGTCTGTCCTCTTTCGCTATGGAATCCGGTATTTCCTCACCCAACTGTTTGTTCACTACCGAATGCCCACCCTCTCGAGTTCCAGAAAACCACCTTCCTGGAGCAAATCTGCCGCATCATGAACCCGAAGCCGACCTTTAGAGTTTTTAGTACGGTGGAAAAGCGCTCCAGAACCATCTTGTTCGATCAAGAACAGAACACCACTCTTGCTTCCAGGATTCCGAAAATCAATTGCTATGCTACCCTCGTCCATCAGGTATATGTCCGGCTGGTCCGTTACGCGATTAGAGACTGTCTCTAACAACTTCTTAGCCTTCGTCAATCCAAGTTCCGAAGGCTCCTCTAAACCTTCATCAAGTGCGGAGGCGGAACACTCCTCCAACTCATCTAACGATGCTTCCAACCACGCCGCAGTGGTAGCCACCGGAGCAGCTGGTCCAAAGCCGACAAGAGGCATGGTCGCCTCAGCGAAACGGCTGGGCAGCGTGCGAGAAGATAGAATACGCAGGCTAAACTGTCTCTCAGCTGGTTTGCGACCGTATCGATTGCCAGATGTTTGTACAAAATCACTTTTGTCATAATCAAAGTTGTATGAACCAGTGATTGTTACTATCTGCAAAGGTGCAGAAGGGCAATTGCTTTCGAAATATCGGGCCGAGTTGAAATTCTTAAGGGGATCAAATTGTGGATCGACCCACAACTGTTGGCGATCGTCGGTCACTGCATGTTGTAATGCAGGAGACGCCAACGGAAAATTTGGAGAAGCATTCAACATCTAACTTTAATCCCCCTCTAAACCCAGTTTACTGACAACAGAGTTCCATACAATGGAAAGATGTTCGGCTTGCTTATCAAGGGTGTTAAAAGGAGAACCATGCACGTACTCACTGGAAATCTCTAAGAATAAATGCGTATCCGGCATTGCCGACTTGTCCACAGTAACCCTGACGGTCCACAGGTCTTCTGTATTGAAACAGTCGAACCTGACTTGTGAACTTACCTTGGTCGAACCTATTTCAAACGGGTCGTGAGACTCAGGAAGCCAAGTAAGACCTCTAATGAGCCCTTCGGCCGCGTCCATACCTCCGTCAACCGTCAGCCAAGAGGGAATGATGAGTCTCCAATATGCAGGTATCCCATCAGCCAAGAATCCGCATACAGCGGATTCAAAGAGCTTAGCGTATCGTTTGGCCTGATCAATAGCTTCCGATGATTGAAGGTCAAGAAAGCGTGCTTTGTATCCATCTAGCCTCGCTTCAAACAAGCTGAACCCAGAAAACAAGGTGAGAGTGACGCCGGCAGTGGCGATAGTGTTTCCGTTTTCTAGCTTTATCGCGTCTGGAGGAATCTGTACTTCCGCACTGAATGCGTCGTAAATTGGTTCTACAATCTGTGAAAACGATGCAATACGGCTGAAGGCCGGACGATGAAAGGCCACTTCGTAGTGCGCATCAGATCTGGTTACACTAACTTTCATTTCACTAATCTCTAACTATATGGGTGTAATTATTATCCCTATCATTGGCAAATCAAGCAACAAGATAGCAATGAATGTGCAGCAAGCAAGTTAAATCGAACGGTTTTTGAATTTTTCGTCCTGTTTTTTTGACAACTTTATTTCTTTTGTATTTCATCGAAGTTAAGGAAGAAGAATCAATCAACCAGAGTATAAATGGCGCTGGCTTTCGCCGCGCAAACACCCGAATTCCAGACCTCGCTCTCAACAGGCATTATTCTTCCCTGTCTGAGCACTTTGGCACGACAAATCGTAATGCCTTCCCTGATTGGTTCCAGATAATTTATATTCATTCCAGACGTAAGAAACTTTTTCCCCTCTTTTGCGACACTGGCAACCGCAACTCCGCAGGCCGCATCCGCCAGCGTGAAAATGGCACCGCCGTGGAGCATTCCGTAGTGCTGCGTATATTCCTCAAGAAACGGCATGGAGAGCTCTGACTCTCCGTTTTCCATGCGCAGGATCTCTATTTTCATCGTGTCGAAGATCTCCGGGTGACCTGAGGGAAGTCTTATGGGCTTCGTGCTCATATTTCGCGCTCCTTTAAGACTGAACTTCGGGTGAAAAATAAGAAACTTAGAAATACCATAAGCGCTATTGAAACAAACATCGTCCTGAATCCGAAGAACTCCGCGACGACTCCGAAAACAAAAGACCCTAACATTCCGCCGCCCGTGAACGAGACGCTGCTTATGGCAAAAGCCTTTGCCCTAGCCTCCTTCGGATTCGATTCTATTATGATTGAATATATTGAAGGATACACAAATCCGTGCGCGCAGCCGAATATGATTCCGCAGAGAACAAGCAGTTTTACCTCGTGCACAAAACTCAGCATGAAAACACTCAATCCCAGGAAGAAAACAAAGGGAGAAGCAATTTTCCACTTCCCGTACCTGTCCGGAACCCAGCCGAGAAACAACCTGATCGCAAGCACAGAAAGGGTGTAAGAAAGAAAATAAACGTGAAAGTTCTCTATGTTTATTGAAAGAGAGAAGATGGAGACGAAGTTAAACGTTGTTATAAACGCCGCCCCGCATATAAAGAGCGTTGCGGAGGACACAAATGTAGCTTTGTCCCGAAGACAGTCCACATAGCTTCGTCCCCCGTCTTTTGGCACTGGCACTT
>VXXH01000354.1 GCA_009835515.1 Candidatus Poribacteria bacterium | reverse complement strand
CTGCAAAGGGAATGTTCATCATTTCACATCAACATAGTGACGCTACATGAGATAAAAAAGTCTCATAATTTCAGAAAAAATTGGGATGGGTTCATGAAAAGAGGGTTAAGATTCTATTTTCTTGAAAACGAGAGATAAGGAGGGTTTGTCGTTGGACACCTCAGACCGAAATTTGCTCCTTCTTCTTTCTATTGGTAGGATTATACCATAAATCCGACTATAATCAAATATCGGATTACTTATACACCAGAAATTGGCGAAGTTACAAATCTCACCAGCGAAGAACGGGTTATCATTTTCAATCTTCCAGTGTGGCTAACACGAGGGCGTAGCCTTCCGCAACTGTCAGACTTGTCGGGCGACTTGCCTGAAGTGGTATGGCGGATAAAAATTGGTCGAGTTTATAGTTAGCTCCTTTAGGCGGGGACTCTATTTTAATGAAACGGAAAGATTGATTTGGCATCGTTTTCTCCTCCTATTCTGTTCCGGTTGTCTTACGATACGACCTAATTTAATCGAGGATGTTCCATTATTCGCATAGGCTTTGTACCGCAAACTGTTAGTTTGCGGGAAACCATTAGACACAATCGGGTCGCCACACGGGTCCCGAAAGACCACAATCTAACAGATCGTGGTACAAAGTATGTACCATCGCGCCACTTTTCCGAACCGATGCCGATACTTTGATGATTACCTTTGTAGTTGTGACGATTTATGAAACACCCTCATTTAATCAGTTGTGTCAGGTGTGATTTCCCATAACAGCAACGTGCCGTCTTGACTCCCGCTCATTAGCGTATTGCCATCTGAGCTGAACGCCACGCTTCTGACCCAACCCGCATGCCCTTCGAGAATTCGCACGGTTGTGTCCGTCTGCACATCATACAGATGAATGGTCTTATCCCAACTCGCACTCGCCAGTATATTGCCGTCAGGGCTGAACGCCACGCTTTCGACCTCCTTCAAATGCCCTGTGGTTTGGCGGATTGTGCCTGTCTCTACATCCCAGAGATGAATGATGCCGTCCTTACTCGCACTTGCGAGGGTTTTGCCATCCGGACTGAACGCTACGCTCCCTATCTCTGCCGTATGCCCTTTGAGCGTATTTTGGAGTGCGCCGGTCTCCACATCCCATAAATGGATAGTCTTATCCTTACTCCCACTTGCCAGCGTTTTGCCATCCGGACTGAACGAGACACCCGCGACAACATCCGTATGCCCACCGAGGGTATTGCGGAGCGCACCTGTTTCCGCGTCCCAAAGATGGATGATGCGACCATAACCCGCCCCTGCCAACGTTTTGTTATCTGGACTGAAGGACAGGCTCTCAATTGAATGTGTTCGCGCGACTTTAAGGGTATGGCGGCGCGTGCCAGTTTGCGCGTTCCACAAACCGACCGTGTCATCGCCCATCGCACTTGCGACTGTTTTCCCATCAGGGCTGAAAGATACGTTTACCACCGCGCTGGTGTATCCTGTGCGGGTATTGCGGAGTTCGCCTGTTTCCGCATCCCACAAACGGAGGGTGCCGTCATAACTGCCACTGGCGAGCATTTCTCCATCTGGACTGAACGCTACGCAAGAGACGTGGTACGTATGTCCTATGAGAATTCGGCTAAGTTCACCTGTCTGTGTATTCCAGAGACGGATGGTACCATTATCCAGCGGACTTGCGAGGGTATTTCCATCCGGGCTGAACGCCATACTATTGACATTATCTCTTGCTTCTCCAACAAAGTTGTGGAGGCGTGCACCGGTCTCCACATCCCATAGATGAATGGGGCTCTCCCATTCCCAAGACCAAGTAGCAAGTGTTTTTCCGTCGGGACTGAACGCCATTTCCCAAATCTCGCCCTTATGCCCAATGAGGGTGAGCGTATTTTGAAGTTCACCAGTCTGTGCATCCCAGAAGCGGATGGTATTATCCTTACTCCCACTTGCCAAAGTTTTTCCATTGGGACCGAACACCACACTAAAGACCTCGTTCGTATGCCCTTTGAGCGTGTTTTGGAGTTCGCCAGTCTGTGTATCCCAGAGACGGATGGTGTTATCCTTACTCCCACTCACCAGCGTTTTGCCATCCGCGCTGAACAATACGCTTGCCACCCCACCCGTATGTCCTATAAGCGATTGGCGGAGTATACCAGTCTGTGCATCCCAGAGATGGATGATGCCATCCTTACTCCCACTTGCCAGCGTTTTGCCATCCGCGCTGAACGCCACACTATTGACCCAGTCCGTATGCGTTGTGAGCAGGTCAAGTGCTTGTCCACTATGGGTATCATAGAGCCATATCCCAATAGAGCTCGCAACCCCCAGTCGCCTGCCATCCGGGGAATACGTGATTGCCCTTATCTGGCCTTTACCGAGGCGGGATTTAGCACCTTCCGGCAGATGCAGTTGCTGCAAATGCTGGCGAGCAGAATCCTTGGCGTGTTGATCAGAATCATCAATGCGACTCGGCGTAGCAGTGCTTCCGGGCTGTGCCTGAATGTCTGACTTGGATTCAAGGTTCAACACGTGACCCACTGGACGCACACCACGAGCCGCGTAATCGTACACAGGCGTATCAGGGGATAGCTCTAAACGAAACAACTCACTAACATCCACGTTTAACCGACACTGCCGCGTACGGACAACGGTCTTAGAAATGAAATCCTCTTCTTTTTTTCCAGAAGATGTTGCTGGCGCATGATACCTCACCATTACCTTAGGAAACCAGACATCCGGCAGGTATTCGTGATACGCAATTACTCGGGTACTAATATAGGTTACACCTGCTTTGTAAGGGGACCACTCTGGAGGAGTCTCTTCTGGAGGAACGGTAAATGTTTCTTCCGACCTAACCAGTCGGAAACCCTTGTCATGAGAAATCCAGAGCTTAAGGGAGCGGGTAGATCTATTTAGACGAATAATAGAGACCTTTTCACCGTTCAATATCTCGGTGCCTATCAGTTCACTTTCGTGTTTCTCAAGCAACTGCCATAGCGGTTGAGATAGATAAGCGTTGGTTGACGCGTCATCTGGAAAGGTGAGCCAAAACCGCGGATCTTGGTCAGAATATATCATTGCCCAGTGGGGTCGAACGTCATATTCGAGATTGCCATCATAAACCTCCAGCATCGTCTCTCCTACGAACAAAATAAAATAAGTTTTCTCTTTCCCAATGATCCTGAAACTATTTCGTAATTTGGCAGGGGCAATACGGACATCAGCAGCAAGTTCAATACCTACCTGCTTGAACGCTTGTTGAACCTTCTCAAGGACTGGACTTTCCTTGTTAGGTTTAATTTCAACCTTAAAGAGAAGGTTATCGGGTCGATGTACCCCCCACTGTCGTTCTCCATCCCAAAAATCGATGTCAGGTAAATTTGAGGCACGCCGTTCCTTCGGTTGGACCCAGACTTTCTCGCCTTCAAATGCCAATGTATATTCATTTATCTCCATGCCTCTTTCGATGACAAAATCACCAGTTATGGAAGTAACGGCATTATCATAATGCTTCATCTTGGTGATAATTGTTTCCAAGTCCAGCGAAGCAGCAGCATCGACTTGATTGCCCACTCCATTGTTCTTATCCTGTGCGTTGGCATTTCCGAGTTGCGTCCGGTCATCGGGTTCGGATTCAAGATTTAGCGCAACGGGTGCGTCAATCAACTCAACCTTCATCTCTGACGCAGTATCGAAACTGTAGGGTTTTTGGAAGCGCAATAAGGATTGATTGCTAAGACCGAGCATCAGCAGGACTATTGCCACAGTGGAAACGCCTATCGCCCACGGCACCAATGGTTTGCCACCTGATGGCGCAGCCGGTTTCAGACGCTCGATCTTCCGCATGATATTCTCTGTGAGATTTGGTGTGATTTGAAAATTTTCTAAAGCCTCTCGAATCATAGGTTCCTCCCTCTTTAGACGTTGCTGCGCACGGCGCAAGCGACTCCTCACCGTATTTGCCGATACACCCAAAAACGCGCCGATCTCCGCACTGGACATCTCACCGAAGTAATACAGCGTGATGACCGTGCGTTCACTCTCTTGGAGTTTGGCGAGCAATTTTTTCACGGCTTCGCGTTGTGCTTCTGCCGTTACGCGTTCGTTTTCCGCAACGACATATCCAGAATACGTCGTTTCTTGTAGTCGTGTATCATCAACCGGTTCTGTCCATAAACGCTTTTTACGCAGCCATGTACTACAGTTGTTTGCAGCAATCACATAGAGCCAACTCGCAAAACTCTGCGGTTTCTTTAGCCTTGCCAATTCCTGATACGCCTTTAGGAATGTATCCTGCGTAATTTCTTCGGCGATGTGGAAATCACCAATCTTCCGCCACACAAGCGCGTGAACCGGTTTTTGATATTTCTTCACCAGTTCAGTGAAGGCAGCATCGTCACCATTGAGAACGCGGTGGATAAGATCAACATCAGTGGTTTTCATGAATTCCCTCCGATCGTGCTATAGTGACGCTTTTTACGGGGCAAACTGGTGCATAATTCTGCAATTAGCAGTTGGTGGTCAGGCGTGTCGCGACCGGACCCTTTCCGTAATAGGTGGAATTCCGGTCACTCTTACAAGAAGGCGTTTGAAATTGGAGAGTCGAAATTGTGGAAGAACCGAATAGTTCTATCGTCTAAGGTAGGATATATTGATTTCTATTGTTTGTCAAGGTTGGAATCAAACACTATAGCGGATATGTTAGGGCTCACTCTTGTTCTGTTTTTTCTGTTGTGAACTTAGTGATCAATAACCCGCTTGGTGTCCCACAGCAGAACAGTTCCATCTTGCGAGCCGGAGGCGAGGATTGTGCCATCGGATGAAAAATCGACAGAAAAGACAATACCAGTATGCCCTTTTAGCGTAGCGATATTTTCTCCCGTTGCGACATCCCAGAATTTAATCGTCCCAAATCCCTGTCCAGAGACGAGGGTTGTCCCGTCGGGTGAGAATGTGAGATCGAAAACGGCACCAGCTTTCCCGCGAAGGGTCATAATATCCGTCTGTGTTTTGAGATCCCAGAGTTTAATCTCCTGAACCCCTCCCGTTGAGGCAAGCATTTTTCTGTCCGGGGAAAACACTACAGGTCCACCCGCGCCTTCCAGTGTCGTAACATTCGCATTTGCCTTTGTATCCCAAAGTTTGACTGTTCCATGCCTAACCGAAGAGGCGAGGATTGTGCCATCAGGCGAAAATGCAACTGAACGGATTTCATCTGTGTGTCCTTTCAATGTAATGGTATTTCGATCCATAAAACCGAATAAGGATTTGGAAGCGTATTTTTGCAGTTTGACCTGATTCCCTGTTGCCCAAGCGAGTACCTGACTATCCGGTGAAAACGCTAAAGCCTTAGACATATCGAGCTGTTCACGACCTATTGGAATAGTAGAAATATTTTTACGTGTGGCAACTTCCCAGAGTTTAATATTATTCCAACTCCGCGCAGCAAGCGTTTTCCCATCGGGTGAAAACACTACTGCGTAACTTCCACCGCGATAGGCGTGGATATTTTCTCCAGTTTTGACATTCCAAAGTTTGACCGTTCCATCTCTCAACGCAGAAGCAACGGTGGTACCATCCGGTGAAAACGCTATGTCAGGAATTCTTTCCGTATGCCCGTGTAGGGTAGCAAGATCTTTTCCCGTCTCAACATCCCAGAGCATAACTGTTCCGCGCGTTCCACCAAAACGATCCGCTGATGCTGAAACAAGCGTTTTCCCATCAGGTGAAAACGCTATAGATCCAGATATAACCCTGGCACCACCTTTAAGCAGACTAACCTCTTCGCCAGTCTCAATATTCCAGAGTTTAATACCACGATATGATCCTCCAGCAACGACTTTGCCATCTGGCGAAAACGCTACCGAGAAGACGCGCTCTCTGTGTTTGAAGGTATGGAGATTTCGACCTGTCTCAACATGCCAGAGTTTAACCGTGTCATCTTGTGAACCCGACGCGAGTATCCTTCCATTCGGCGAAAACGCCACTGAGAAAATTACACTCTCATGCCCAATGAGCGTCGCAATATTCTGTTTCGTTTCAACGTCCCAGAGTTTGATCGTATTGTCGCCTGCACCAGAAGCCACCGTTTTCCTATCGGACGAGAACGCTACTGAGAAAACACGAGATGCATGTCCTGCAAATGTAGCAAGATTTTCTCCGTTCTCTGTGCGCCACAATCTAACAGTACTATCTTCCGCGCCGGAAACGATCATCTTCCCATCTGGCGAAAATGCTACCGATTCAACGCCGCCTCTATGTCCGATACAAGTGGAGGCATCTCCAGTTTCAAGGTTCCAGAGTTTAATTGTCCTATCGCGCGCGCCTGACGCGAGTGTTTCACCGTCTGGTGAAAAGGTAATCGCTCGCACAACTCTCGTATGTCCGGTCACCAAGGAAATTTCACGATAGGTTTTCGCATCATAGATCCAAATACCAGCACCGGTTGCGACAGCGAAACGTTGACCATCGGGTGAAAAGACAACTGCTCGGTCTGAGCCACCCATAACACCCTTGCCGAAACGGGCAATTGCGTTTTCAGGCAGACTCCACGTCTGAATATTTTGAAATACTGGGGTATCATTGGGTTGCTTTTCAGAAACATCGTTCTCATCCGATGCTGCAGCACCTCTGAGCTGCGTCCGGATATCAGGTTTGGCTTCAAGGTTAAGCACCACGGGAGCCTCAATAATCTCTACCGTCATTTCTGAAGCCGCATCGAAACTATAAGGTTTCTGGAAACGCGATAAGTGTTGACTGCCTATACCTAACATCAAAAGGACGACTGCTATTGTAGAGGCAGCGACTGTCCACGGCACCAACGGTTTACCCCCAGATGGTGCAGCGGGTTTTAGACGTGAAATCTCCCGCATGATATTCTCTGTGAGATTTGGTGTAATTTGGTAATTCCTTAACGCTTTTCTTATCATAGGTTCCTCCTTCTTCAAGCGACGGCGCGCACGATAGAGACGGTTCTTTATGGATGCCACCGACACACCTAAAAACTCACTGATCTCTTCATACGTCATTTCCCCGAGGTAGTAAAGCGTGATAACTGTGCGTTCACTTTCCTGTAACTTCGCAAGCAATTTCTTGACGACTTCGCGTTGTGTCTCCACCGCCACCTGCTCGTTTTCCGCAATGACGTACCCAGAATATGTCGTTTTTTCTAATTCTGCGTTGTCTGTGTCTTCCAACGACTGTGTTGATAAACGTTTCTTACGCCTCCACATCTTGCAGAAGTTTGCCGCGATGACATAAAGCCAACTTGCAAACTTCTGCGGTTCCTTCAGCGTTGAAAGGTTCTGATACGCTTTCAGGAAGGTGTCTTGCGTAATCTCTTCAGCGAGGTGAAAATCTCCAGTTTTCCGCCACACAAGGGCGTGCACCGGTTTTTTGTGTTTTTTCACAAGTGTGGAGAACGCGGCATCGTCACCGTCAAGGACGCGTTGGATGAGTTCAGCATCGTCGTTTTTCATCGGATACCTCTGGAAAAGGAATGTTCACGGTTTTATCTCTACAATTAATGATGCGACTTGCGATAAAAAAGTCTCACAATTCTGCAAGGTTTTGATTGCAAACTTCGCCGATAGATCCGTGAACATACTAAGGAGGTGAAAAATTCTATTTTACAGATAATCAGAGGAAGGCGGATTGTATCCGTATTGATGGATCTGCTCTCTTTCTGCTGGTAGGATTATACCATAAATCCAGCTAATAATATATGTGCTTTGAAAGAGGTGTCGAGTTGTTAAAAAACGAAGGCGAGGCAAATGTAGACCGTGCGGTGAACTAATGACGACAGTATCGGGTTTGGCAGCGGCTAACATCTCAACGTGGTCGGCGTAAGTCGGGACTGAATCATCCAAATCCACAGTCTCTTTGAACGCATCAAGTGAACCTTTCCGAGATCAAGCACTCCAGAAGGCACTTATGAAGCAATGCTATTGTTTCCGCATTCCGTGTGTGAGTTTAAAGATGCTTCCGTCGGCAATCACGGCATAACTGGCAAACATACCTTCTTCAAGTACAACGAGACTGTGGCTTCCATTATTCATAAC
>VXXH01000179.1 GCA_009835515.1 Candidatus Poribacteria bacterium | reverse complement strand
GTATTTGTTCCTGTGAGGGCGGTTCATAAGGTTGGTTTCCCTATAGCGTTTAAAAAGGAACGTATTATTTTTCTTATGTTAATCGCGCTGTAGCGTATTCTTTGTCGTCACTCCGTCAAAATGACGGGGTTTTGGCGCGTCAATTTGACGGATACGCCATAATGACGGTGTTCAAAGTTAGTCTAAATTCGATATGTCCACCCACGATTATATACTATATCAGGACTTACGCACTTCCTCTTACAAGTCCCCCTGATAAGGGGGATTTAGGGGGTTAAAAACAATAAAATGACGACTTTTCAGCAAAATGGGCCTTTTCTCTGTTCAATTTCCGTAAGTCCTGTGCTACATCATGTGTAAAGATATCCCGGATAGGAACATACCTTACGACTTCGTATCTATCTTGTAAACATCTCAGACTTGGCACGATATAACAACGAAGACTTTCACACAACCCCAATCGCATTCCTTCCAGAGCTATTCAATTGTCACATAACTCCGATTTTTCATACACTTCTCTTCCCAGTAGGAGCGAGCTGTGCTCGCGATCCCTCCGCGAAAATGTCTGAAGAAACCGAAAACTGAATGGCTCCGCATTCCTCCTTACGTTTTACTCCTACGATTTTCACCTCCTATAGATTGTAAATTTTGCAAAAAGTGTTGATGTTCAAATCGTCTATGCAGCAATTTTGAAAGATAAGAAGCGATTTGATAAACTTAGCGTATGTGTGCGTTTTCAGCAGATAACTGTGAAGAATATCTTTAGGATTTCAGCAGTTTTGACACAAATATCGCGTTTCTCAAGAGCGTTGGCACGGAACTTGCTCATACATAACGATATGATTTGGTTTACTTGGGTGAAAACTTTGGTTACACCCTCGCTTATTGAGGTAAATTGCACACGATACTTAGATCAAGATGTGTTCTTGAATATTAAGTGTTGCAAGTGTGAGAAACACTTAACTTCTAAAACCAACTCCGACTGCGGAGTCACAGCCAGGTGTTTAATGTTTAGGTTTTTATGTTTAACTACCCTCATTTGCTTCTGCATCTTAGGGTGCGAAACTCAGAATCCGATTTGCACGGATAATTACTGTGTCACGGGTGAAATATTTCCAAAAACGGAACTTGATGGACGCGCGTTTGATGAGATGCCAGCAACTACCAACGAGGCAGAGATTCTCGCGCTTTTCAACGAGTCCGACGCCAACCCTGATGTATTTCAACCTGTAACAATCGTCGGAGAAGTCAGTTGGGAACTCGGTGATGAGGCATGGGCATATTCGGATGAAGATGGCGAGTGGCTGCGCCAAATCTCCGTTGAAATCATTGCTGATGGTCTTGATCAAGAGAATCGTAAAATCCACGTCACTCTGAACAAAGATACCCTTGCTGTTGATGCAAATTCCGTGAGGTTTATCTCATTTTTTTTAGGTGCTCGCGCACATAGCGTGAGACTGACAGAGCGAACCGAAATCGCTCAGTACAAAGGGGACATCATTGGTATCCCGACGCGTTAAGTATTAACTTTCACAACCGACTCCCCATACCGGAGTCATAACCAAATGTGGAGTTTCTCATGTTTAAGAGGAATTGGCATTGGGCACTTGCGGTGCTCATTATCCTTGGTATCGGCAGCTTCGTTGTCTTTAGACCCAAAGCACAGGTCGAAGCGGTAAAAGTCTATAAGACAGTAACACCCGCACCGAAACCGACACTAACTGAGACTTCAGAAACTGATAGCCTGTCTGATGCACAAGCCCAATCCTTGCAGGGAACAGTTGTTGTGCCGCCGGAACCTGAGACTGTGGAGACACGCTCTGTAGATGAAACCGAAGCGCAAGAGGGGGCACTAACGGAAAGAGACGAGGTTTCTCAAGAAACTCCTGCTAACGCAGGCGAATCGGAGGAACGCTATTTTGGCGATTATACGAAAGAGGAACTTGTCCAAATTCGCGATTGGGGAAAAGATCTTGAGGTGAGACTCATGGAGAAATATCCTGAATTCTCGGAGCTTACGCGCATGACTCCCGAAGAAATCGCGCAAAAGTATCCAACGGATGAGGATAGGATACAACTCGCCGCGCGTGCACAAGAATTCTTCAACGCTTATCTGGAGGAGACGCATAATTTTCTGATCACAGTCCCGGTCCCCATACGTAAACTCGCTATTGCCAAATTGCACCTCCAACTTGCAGAAAATTGGGGGCGCGCACAAGCTGATCAGGCTATGACACGGTTTGCTGATTTAATGCAGTGAAGATCCTGAGAGATTTCTGCAAGCAGATGTCTTTCTTTTTATCGGTATGTTTTGTTGACATGCCATGATTTCTGACAAAGGAGAAGTTCTAATGATTCAAAAAATGAGATTACTTTCGTTAATCGTCCTGATTGCGTTTACCCTCTTACCGCTCTTCAAAGTTGTCCATATCAGTTATGCCGATCACCATCCCCCGACCCGGGAGGAGTTTGAGGAACTTGAGGAAGAGAATGAAGACCTTAAGGAAAGGGTCGCAGAACTTGAGGAAGAGGCTGAGGGAGATGCCGACAGGGGGATTGTAGACTCACTTGTGGATATTGGGAAATTTGCAGTAGGTTCGTGTGTAGGAGCTATCGGTGCAGCAGGTGTAGTATGTTCCACAGCCTCAGGTGCAGCAACTTTCGGTTTATCAGCTCCTCTCAGTATCCCTGCTGGCATAGTATCAGCAGGAGCGGCCGTTGGGGGGGCTGGTACAGCATGGTCTGCTTCAAACAATCTCGTAAATGATATCGTTAACCTGTTTTCTGGCGATGACGACGATGACGACGATGACGATGATTAAGACTGTCCGAACGATTGGGACCAACACCTGACACTGCAATACGGCTTTCAGTCGTCAAGAAGTATTAGCGATGACTCGTCACACTGGTAACAACAGAGGGGAACCGATAGCATTACGGCTTCGGTTCCCCTCTGTCTAGGAGCCTGAATTCCATATCATTTGCAAAATTCGGCACTTTTTGAATACAATGCTGACTACCATTGAAAAAAGAGGGTGCCCACTGTAACGATAATCACCAGGGCACTGACAGACACATTTACCCCCAGAAAAAGATGAAGTACCCACTTTGGAGGTGTAATAAATTTCCCGCACCGAAATATCCAAAAGAGTACCCAGCAACCACTAGTTCCGACTGCCAAACCTATGAAATCACCCATCACACATCCAAGTATCGCTAGGAAAAACCCAGCGACTAATAAATGCTCACCTCGTTCTTTGTTTAGTTTCCACCTCGAATTTTCCATCTCTAAATCTCCTACAAGTCATAGAAGTTTCTAACTATCCACGCGACATCATTTGTAGAAACACGCGTGCCAGATAATAAAAACAGTATACCCTATTCTGAAAAAAGAGTCAAGCGAGTTTTCGCTATCTTGGGTAGTATCGCTGTATTAACCGTTTCCGTTTTTCACGTGAGACACTCTTTATCTGATCAGTTGGACTCTCGTATGCCTGAGAGACACTTGTCTGTGCAGCAATCTTACCTTGTTGCCGTGTACGTGTCGGCGATAAAAACTGAAGTCTGCCCATTTTAAGCGACATCCGTCGTCCCGATTTGTCAAGTTTCACCTCTTTCAAGAGAACCTCGGTCACAGTAGCATCACCAACGCTGTCTCCTACCCTCAGAAAATGGAAACGTTCTGACGCGATTTCCTGGAGAATCGATCGCCCATTGGTGCCATCTGTAGAAATAATGGTTCCAAGCAATCGATACACGGGCATAGGTTTTGGCGGTGTCCAACCAAGCGGACGGAAGATATTATTCTCAATAATTGTCCGGTAAAACGCAGACTCACGCCAACTTTGTTCTTCTGGTGTCAGATATTCTGCGGTGTGGTTTTGCTCAGGCAATGGTGCACCTTGAGCAGAAACATTACCCGCAAGGTTTCCCAGCAGCCAACACATACTCCAAACGAGTGCTGGCATACCGACTTTTTTCAACTTCATTTACCTCCTTAACAATCATAAGTAAAGTTGAGCCCTATTGTTATATTAGTTTTATAAGCAAGTTTCGTGCCAATGTTCGTAAGAAGACGCGATATTCGCATTGAAGCTGCTAAAACCCTAAAGATATTCTTGCCGTCATTTGCTGAAAACACAGGCATACAATCAGTTTGCCAAAAAATCTTTAAAATTACTGGGGCTGGAAAGATAGCATCCGTTTAGAATCCGTCTCCTCTTACCAAGACGCAAAAACAGTGTTGGCACGAAACTTGCTTTATACTTAATCAGGACTTACGCAAATTGAGCAAATATCGGATATTTAAACCCAAAAAGCGGTATTTTTCTTATTTTTAACCCCTAAATCCCCCTTATCAGGGGGACTTTAAGGGGGAATGCGTAAGTCCTATTAATGTAATTCGGTGCTAATGATTTCCGAATTACGCATTCTCATGTACTAAAATCTCAACTTGAGCTCACGTATCTATGGAAAGTTAGTGTTGCTAAATGATTCAATTCGTCAAAAGAAACCGGGGTGCTCTCTCGCGAGGCGGTGGATGCTTACTGCTCTGCATTATTCTCTCCGTGGCATTTTTTATCCGTATTCAAAATGTCCCTCTCATTCCAGATGGGCAGTTTACCGGAAGCGATCCGTATTTCTATTATAGGAATGCACAAATCATATCAGAACATGGACACCTTCCCGCGCGGGACATGGACCGTTGGTTACCTCTCGGTAGAGACTTGGAGCAGACGCTTCCGCTCTATTCCTATGCGTTGGCTTATATTCACAAAACCGTCGCATGGATATTTCCAAACATTTCACTTTATCAGGTAACACTTTACGCACCTACCCTCTGTTTTATTGTCGGACTCGGCGTACTTTTAATCTTCCTTTTACGTCCCTTCGGACTCCTTTTTACGACTGTTACTGGTATACTGTTGACAATTCTTCCCAGTACTATTGACCGAAGCGTTGCAGGATTCAGCGACAGAGACAGTTGGTGTCTGATGCTCGGTATCCTCGCTGTGACAACATATCTTACTGCCTTGCAGTCACAACATCGACGTACGAGGTTTTTATGGACACTTGCCAGTGGTTTTACAATGTTTCTTGGTGGGATGAGTTGGGAAGGTTTCGGTGTGTTTAGTACTGTTATCCTCGTTGTGGAACTCTGGCGAATGCTCACCTCAGAAATAGAAGATGGCTTAGGGCTCTATCTTTTGTGGGTATGTACCTTCGTTCCAACGCTTTACCTCATATCTCCTGCTTATCATAACGGGCAATGGTTCGCGACGCACCTCCGCGACTTTCTGCTGGTACCGCCTCTCGCGCTTTTAGGCATTCGCGGACTTCGGTATTTTCTCCTTACAAAAGAACCGTTGTTCGCTAAACTTCAACCACACGTCCGTGCACTTACCCTTGGTTTGACGATAGCAGTCATTACTGGCGCGGTCTTTTACGTGCTGAACCTCTTTGATACCTTTGACAACACCACCGTTTCTTTAAGTCAAACTCGACTCATGCAAACCGTTAGCGAACTTGATGACCCAGATTACAAATATTGGGTTTCCCGATACGGTAGTGTTTTTATACTCGGAAGCATCGGCACGCTCATTGCAAGCATCCGCCTTTGGAGGGAATTAAGCGATATACTTGCCATATCCGTTGGTCTGTTTAGCCTTTTCGCTTTTTTTGGGGATCCCCTCAAAAGGGCTTGGGGTGCATCACCTTGCAATACCCTCCTTTTCTTACTGCTTACAGGCGTTGCTATCGGGCTCTTTCTAATTGCACAGCAAAGGCACAAAGCCCCTAAAAACGAACTCACGTACGTTGCCTTTATTACATGGTTCATTTTCTGGCTCGTCCTTTCACGCGATGCGGTGCGATATGATTTCTTTCTCACAATACCTGTCACCTTCTTTACCACAGAGTTGATACATTTTCTGTCGAATATTATGAGTCAGAAACTGAGGCACTCGAAGTATACTACCGATGCGTTTAGAAAAGATATCAAACACACTCTATTAAAGACAGTCACTGCGATACTTCTACTGTCTCTCATCATGTTCTGGACACCCGCTGGTGCACTCGCAACACGTTCGCTTTTCATAGGAAAGTACCTACGCGATGCTACCCCTGGGAGAACACATACGAACGAAGTTTTTCGCTGGATGAAGGCACGCCTGTCAAACACTACCGTGATTGCTGCTAACTGGGGATATGGCAATACGCTTAACGTCCTCGCTGGTGTTAAAACCATCACTGACGCTGACCACTTTCTACCATATTGGATAACCCTCTACTACCGACATGTCCATTGTGCCCACACAGTACAAGAGGCTCTGGAATTCCTAAAAACCCACGACGCAACGCACCTCATGCTCACGGAAAGAGATATTCAGCACAGCGGCACCTATGCTTTCATAGGTGGTTACCAGAAGAAAAACGCAAAACCGTTTAAACCAATACCACTGGAAATCAACCCAAAGAGTATTGGAGAATCCCAACGTCTGACCGGACTAAAAGACACACCTTTTGCCGCCCTCACATTCAACGAAGCAGAACCGGATGTATTAACAGCACGCCTGAGAACAGGTAAACTCGTGAAACTTCCCACGGTTGCATTCGTTGGCACGCAACGCCAAAGAATACCACATAGAAATACCGAGATACCACATGGGGGTGCAATTCTCTATTTTGATGAACACCAACAACTCCAAAAAGCCTATTATCTTCCCACAACCTGTTGGAACAGCCTTGCTGTCCGCCTCTACTTCCATGGTGAACTGCCGGACGTGTTTGTTCAAGTTTACCCTACTTCGGGTGATACTACCGCTGATGTCAAAGTATGGGAGATACACTACCCGCCGAATATCCGACCAAACCCGAAATATCTTGCAACCGAGCCGGAGGGATAATGACAATTGATGCTTGCAAACATTATTACGCTTAGCCGCCTACTCTTAACCTTTGGTGTGATAGCGCTCTTTGGAATTCATCGTAATCTTGACATCGCGCTCGTTGCAACCATCGCACTTATCTTCACACTTGATGCCGTAGATGGAATTGTTGTCCGTAAATGTGGAGAAACATCGGAAGTTGGTGAATTATTAAACACCTTTGCGGACAGAGTGATTGAAAATACTTTTTGGGTCTACTTCGCAGCAATAGGACTGCTGCCGTTATGGATACCGATAATTGTCGTGGCGCGCTATTTTTTAACAGATGGTTTCCGACGTTACATTACGCCAGAAACGGAGAGTTGTGCCTCTATTCTGACGAACTCGCGCGCTATCCAGAGGCTTTACGGCAGCATCAAAATATTCACCTTTATGAGCCTTGCCAGCGTGCACGTTTCTAATCGTTTCCTTGTTCTGGAACAAGTGAGTATGAGCCTTGCAGTCATCGCTGTTACCTTCTGTCTCCTTCGTGCGTTCCCGGCATTCATAGCAGTCCATAAAATGATAGGAAAGAGAGAGTTAGATGCAAAACGCTTTCGTTCGGTTTCTCAAGGCACGGAAAGGTTCACACGGGAGCCCTCGATACCCAAGAAAGCCGTTAGATGAGATGCTTGAGTTCCTACGGTTTACCAAAGTTGAGCCTTACATCCCCCAAGCTGCAACGCTGTTAGATATTGGGGCAGGGGATGGGAACTTCCTACGCTACATTGATGGGCATCTCCGAGAGGCGGTGGGAGTTGACTCACATCTCAAACAGACAGTAGAATTCAAAACATATCGCCTCGTTCCCGGAGTTTTTCCTTATGATTTCAAAGCAGAATCCGCCTTTGACGTTATCACCATGATGGCGGTCGCGGAGCACATTCCTATGGAGGTCTTTCCAGATGTTACGCAAGCCTGTTGGAAATACCTAAAACCCGGTGGACAAGTGATTATCACGGTACAACACCCGCGCGTTGAAGGACTTTTAGATTTGCTGAAGGACCTTCGGGTAGTTGAGGGATTCTCCATGCATGAGCATTATGGATTTGATCCAGAATGCCTTCCGGAGATTTTCAACCGCTGGACACTTAAAGAAAGAAAACGGTGGGGGTTCAGATGCAATAACC
>VXXH01000629.1 GCA_009835515.1 Candidatus Poribacteria bacterium | reverse complement strand
GTTGTGGTATGGTCAATCGCGGTGCTGCGATTCTTGGCGATAAGATTTTTTGGACAACACTTGACGCGCATCTCCTCGCTCTTGATGCCAAGACCGGCACGGTGTTATGGGATAGAGTCGTCGGAGATCTTACGAACGCCGAATCTCTGACTGTTGCGCCGTTAGTCGTCAAAGATAAAGTGGTCGTCGGTATATCAGGCGCAGAATACGGCATTCGCGGTTTCATTGATGCTTATTACGCTGAAACCGGTGAGCAGGCATGGCGGTTTTATACCGTCCCCTCAAAAGACGAACCCGGCGGCGAAACGTGGGAAGGCGATTCATGGATGACAGGCGGCGGTTCCGCTTGGGTCACCGGCTCGTACGATCCAGAACTGAATCTTGTTTATTGGGGAACAGGCAATCCCGCGCCAGATTGGAACGGCGATGTTCGGAAAGGCGATAACCTTTACACTGACTGCATTGTCGCCTTGGATGCCGATACAGGAAAACTCCGATGGCATTTTCAAGCGACACCGCATGACTTATGGGATTGGGATGGTGTGAGTGAACCCGTTCTAATTGATATGGAAATTGAGGGCAAACCCGTTAAAGCGTTGATGCAAGCGAACCGCAACGGCTACTTCTATGTCCTTGATAGAACCGATGGGAAATTTTTATACGCGAGTACTTATTGCGAAATGAACTGGTCTGCAGGACTTGATGAAAATGGGCGTCCGACTGTCAAACCCGGTGTATCCACCTCAGAAGAAGGTACCATTCGTGTCTGTCCGGGTGTTGAAGGCGGGAAGAATTGGCCCCCTTCTGCTTATAATCCGCTCACAAATCTGCTGTATGTGCCTTCGTTAGAACTCTGTGGCTCCTACCATCAAGGGCGCGTCTTTTATCTTAAAGGTTTACCCTACCTCGGCAGTGGCATGACGGCGGAGAGGGAAGATGGTGGCGATATGATAATGTGGGGACATATCAGCGCGATTGATATTTCTACGGGTGAGATTAAGTGGCGACACAAGACGAACTTCCCACAATGGGGTGGGTGCCTCACAACCGCCGGAGGTCTCGTTTTTGCTGGCGATTTGGAAGGAAGATTTATGGCACTGTCGGCAGAAACTGGCGAAGTGCTTTGGGATTTCCAAACCGGATCCGGCGTTCTCGCGCCACCCATTACTTATCAATTGGATGGCATCCAGTACGTCGTGGTAGCATCCGGAGCAGTGAAATACGCCGAAGTGAATGCCCGCCAAGGCGGGACGCTCTTTGTGTTCGCACTCTTCGATTAAGTAAGGTTATTCGGACTCGGAGGTTGTATAGTGAAGTACGATATCATTTTCAGGGTTACACTTTTTACAGTCCTTGTTTTCATATTGCCGAATGCCAACGCTAACAACACATTGGAAGAGATTCGGGAAAAGGGTGTTTTGACAGTTTGTATGGATGTCCGAAATTTGCCCTATTCCAACGCCGATCCGGAACTCCCTGGGTTAAATGTTGAAATCGCGCACCTGCTGGCAGAAGAACTTGGGGTTGAGTTGGAACTCCACTGGCTTAACACACTCCGCGATAGCTTGCTCGCTGACATGCTACGCGGACACTGCGATTGCGTGATTGGAATCCCTATTGAGGAGCGCGCGATGAGCGAATCCATCCAATTAGGTAAACGCATTGACTTCTCCAAACCGTATTATGGGACCGGCTATGTATTGGTAAAACGGAAAAACAATCCACAATCGCCTAAGACTCTGAATGACATCAAGTCAGAGACGATTGGTGCAGAAGGTGGATCTATTGCAAGCGATGTCCTTCGACAGCTGGGTTATAATCGCCGGGTCTATGGTTCACAGGTTGCTGTCCTCAACGCTCTTCAGAAAGGGCAAATCGCTTACGGATGCGTCTGGGCAAACGCAGGTTGGTTGATTGAGAAGGGTTCACGCATTCAGCAGACAGAACAGATCAGCACAGTTTATCCTGAATTGGAAATTGTTGAAGGGTACATCCCTGAATCTCGTTTCCGTTGGAACGTCTCTATCGCTTTCAGCAAAGGGACACCGGAACGCAGAACCCGTGATTTTCAAGACGCTGTTAACAAGATTATCGAAGAGAAATGGAGTGAGAAAAAACTCAAAGAACTCTCTCAGAAGTATCATTTACCTTACTTCGCCCCGTTTCAGGAGGAGGAACAGCAATGATGTACGCCAACGACAAGTCTGTAAGCGTGTTTTGTCCATCTGAGCATGCAACTTCTACCACATGCATAGCGTCGGGTATTATCTTCCTCCTCGTAGGTGTTACCCTCTTCCTTTTTTCGTCTGTAAATGCCCAAGAATTGGAAGTGGACATCGCCCCCGCAGCACCGAGAGAAAACGCTACCGAGGAAGATGTTATAGATGGCGCGTTCTATTTCCGTTTGATGTGTTGGGGGTGCCATGCTGGAGAGACACGCGGCGCGGAAGCACCGGACCTCTTCAAACCTCAATGGCTTTACGGATGGACCGATGATGGCATCTTCCAGACTGTATTTAACGGACTTCCAGGTACTCGAATGCAAAAATTTGGTGGTAAACTCTCTAATGAAGCGATTAACATGATTGTCGGTTACGTTCGTGAAGAACAAGCGAAAGCAGCAGGCATCTCCTTGGAGGAGGTAAAACCCTCTGAGGAATGGACACCCTATATGGAGGGCGATGTTGAAGCGGGAGAAGCACTCTTTTTCTCAGAAGGATATGCTTGTGGTAAATGCCACACAGTTCACGGCAGAGGTGCTACCGGCACCGGCGGCGAGATAGGTCCCGATTTGACCTATATCGTCCGCACGCGTTCCCCACAATTCATTGTGGAATCCATCCTCAATCCGCGTGCTTATATCGCCGATGAGTATCAATTGCTCGCTATTGTCACCAAGGATGGCAAGGAGATTACGGGTAGGAAACGATATCTGTACGATCACAGAGGGAATAAAAATGATGAGGCTGTGCAGATACTTGATAGTTCAGGGAAGTTGTGGACGACTTACTTCAAAAAGGATTTGCAGAGTAGTAGGGTCCCAGAAGCAGGTGTTATGCCTGAAAACTATGCAGATATCCTTTCAGTGAAGCAGATGCATGATCTTTTAGCGTATCTGTTCACGTTGAAATAGTCATCAGCAGTCAGGTCGCTTTGCTCTCAGCTTTCAGCGAAGAGGTTTTCGTTTAACAGCACCCTCTTTACTGATGGAAACCGATTGCCGATGGCTGACCGCTATTCTAATAATACCGAAAACGTAGCCTGTAATGAAATTATGCCTAAAATGGCATAATTTGTCTTTGCTTTACACTTGGAAGGGTTTTTGCTTGGGGTGTTTTTGCTTGGGCATTTCTGCGTATTGCTTGGGTATTTCTGCGTATTTCTTCAGGTCTATATCAAAAACCGTCAAAGTTCAAACTCACGTCATTAACCGCAAGGAAAATTTAAAAGATGATTCGTGTAATTATTAATGGGGCATGCGGCCGTATGGGACGGCTCATCGTCCAAGGCGTTACCCAACAAGATGATATGGAAATTGTTGGGGCGATTGAATATCCCGAACACCCACAAATCGGCAGCGATGCAGGCGTTGTCGCAGGTATCAGTGAGATTGGCGTAGCCATTACAGGTGAACTCAACGACGCGCTTGGAAACGCAGACGTTGTTATTGAGTTCTCAAAACCCGAAGCAACGTTAGAACACCTCAAACAGGTCGTCGATGCAAATAAAGCGATGATAATCGCAACAACGGGGTTTAACCCAGATGAACTCGCGAGTGTCAAGGAATTGGCATCCCAAATTCGATGCGTGATGGCACCGAACATGAGCCTCGGGGTCAATGTGATGATTCAAGCACTCGAATTGATTGCCAAAGCCCTCGGAGACGATTACGATATTGAGGTAATAGAAGCACATCACAACCACAAAGCAGATTCACCGAGCGGCACCGCGCTGCGGTTAGCAGAGACAGTCGCTACGGCATTAGAACGGGATTTAGATGAGGTAGGGGTCTACGGTCGCCACGGTATTGTTGGCGCGAGACCGAAGAAGCAGATCGGCATCCATGCCGTGCGAGGCGGCGATATTGCCGGTGATCATACGGTGATGTTTGCAACTGAAGGTGAACAATTGAGCGTTGTCCACCGTGCCCACAGTCCCGAAGCGTTTGCCAAAGGGGCGATTCGCGCTGCACGGTGGGTCGTCGATGCTCCCAAAGGATTGCACGATGTTAGCGAAGTCCTTTTTCAGAAGTAGCCGCTATAAGGAATCCCGATGATCCGTGTTGTTATTACCGGTGTTTGTGGTCGTATGGGGCGGTGCATCACGCGCTGTATTGCTCAACAAACCGACATGCAACTTATTGGAGCCATTCAATACCCTGAACACCCACAAATCGGGAGCGATGCTGGTATTGTCGCAGGTATCCATGAGATCGGGGTGCCTATTACAGGCAAACTTGACAATGTGCTTCAGAACACAGACGTTGTCATTGAATTCTCGAAACCTGAAGGGACCTTACAGCATCTTCAACAGGTCGCCGATGCCGACAGAGCGATAGTGATTGGGACAACCGGATTCACTGTTGACGAATTCGCGACTATTGAAGCATACGCATCCGAAATCCGCTGCGTGATGGCACCGAATATGAGCCTCGGGGTCAATGTGATGATTCAAGCACTCGAATTAGTTGCTAAAGCCCTCGGAGACGATTATAATATTGAGGTAATAGAAGCACATCATCATCACAAAGCAGACGCGCCCAGCGGCACAGCACTGCGCTTAACAGAGACAGTCGCTACGGCATTAGGGCGCGATTTAGATGAGGTAGATGTCTACGGTCGCCACGGTATTGTTGGCGCGAGACCGAAGAAACAGATTGGCATCCATGCCGTACGAGGCGGCGATATTGCCGGTGATCATACAGTATTGTTTGCCACCGAGGGAGAACAATTGAGCGTTGTCCACCGCGCCCACAGTCCCGAAGCATTCGCCAAAGGGGCGATTCGCGCTGCACGGTGGGTCGTCGATGCTCCCAAAGGATTGCACGATGTCAACGAAGTCCTTTTTCAGAAGCATCATTAATTCGACGTTTCCACATCTGCCACACGTAGGCTATGTGTTTGCTGTTGTATGCGTCGCGACCTTATTTACAGTCGGTTGCGAGGATACAGTATCCAAGAAATCTATCCGTTACGAGTGGAAAACCGTCATGGAAGGCGATTGGAGTTCGCACCTATACGATGTCTGTTTTGTGAACGAAAATCTGGGTTGGGCTGTCGGTAACGCTGTGGACGTAATTCCAGGTTTAGATGCTGAAGAGAATGCGGAAAGCCTCATCATCTATACAGACAATGGTGGACAAACGTGGCACAGGCAAAACAGCGGTATTTTGGGGAAACCTTTACGAAAGGTCTATTTCCGATCGGCATTAGAAGGATGGTGCCTTGGTGAGGGTGGTGTCCTTATCCATACCTCCGATGGTGGGAAAACGTGGAAGTCTATCGAAACAGGTACAGAAGATAACCTCCACGATTTTTTTATAACGGAAGCCACAGGTTGGATTGTCGGCGATTGGGGGACACTGCTGAAAACAACCGATGGCGGACAGACCTTTGATAAGGTTGACGGGGACGTGTTTGGTGAAAAGTCATTGAAAGGAATATTCTTTGGAGATGAAAACTACGGATGGATTATCACCTACAGTACGTTAACATCTCGAAACACAACGAATGGGAAAAACGCTGGCTACATCTATCGGACAACCGATGGCGGAGATACTTGGGAAGAACAGTTCATCACAGAAACGGCACTGTTCAACCTTCACTTTATTGATAAACAAACAGGTTGGGTTGTAGGGGATCGCCGGAGTGCCTACGCGACGACTGATGGCGGACAAACATGGCAATTCATCACAGATGGAAGCAACCAACGCCATAAGACGAGTTATGGACAACCCGAATATCTCGGCAAAGAGCCGTTGCACACTTTTACACTTTATGATATTGACTTCACGGATACCCAAAATGGGTGGATCGTCGGCGATTTAGGTGTGATTCTGCATACCGCGTCTGGTGGGAAAGGAAAATGGAAACATCAACGCGGCGGTCCCCGTTTTCACAACAGCGCGGATGCTGTCCTGCTCGGTGTCGACTTTGTCTCGAAACAACTCGGTTGGGTGGTCGGTGAAAATGGCACGATCCTCCACACCCGTAACGGTGGCGTGACGTGGGAATCACAATCGAGCCCGAGTCATCTTTTAGTAGGTGTCTGTGCTGTTTCCGCCGAAGAAGGATACGTTGTTGGGGATCGCGGGGCTATCTTACGCACTAAGGATGGCGGTGACGTATGGAACGCACAAGACAGTCGTACGACTGAGTGTTTCGGTGCCGCGCACTTTGTATCTCCAGAAAAAGGCTGGGCAGTTGCGGAAGCCGGTGTGGTTTTGCAAACCACAAACGGTGGTGCTGTGTGGGAACGCCAAACATCGGGAACGCAGCAGGATCTGCTTGGGGTCTTTTTTGTGGATGAAAAGACTGGCTGGTGCGTCGGGAGCGCAGGTGAAATTATCCATACAGACAACGGCGGGAAAACATGGAACCGGCAAAAGAGTGGAACAAATTGGAATCTCTTTGATGTCCATTTTACCTCAAAGAGAGAGGGTTGGGCAGTCGGGCTCTTTGGAACAGCCTTGCACACGGATGATGGCGGAAAAACTTGGAAATCTTCAAAACTCAGTCGACAACTTGAAAAATGGGATCAGAGCGAGAATGTCTGGCTTGATACCGTCCACTTTGTTTCTTCAGACATAGGGTGGGTTGCTGGTATCAGCGGATTTATATTCCACACCGCTGATGGTGGAAAAACTTGGGTACGTCAAGAGAGTCATACGAAAAACTTTCTTGATGATGTGTTTTTTGTTTCTGAAACAGAAGGCTGGATTGTTGGAAAAGAAGGGCTTGTCCTCCATACAAAGGATGGCGGACAAAATTGGAGACCTCAGCGTACAGATACCCGAACGGATCTGAAAGCTATTTACATAAGTAGCGCAAACAGCGGATGGGTGGTTGGTCAAAACGGGACAATTCTCAAATATGAAGCCGTTCCGTAAGCACGCGGTAAAAGGTGCCTGCAGGCTAAACGCTGCAAACCCATATCCAACAGACAACCACATATCGCAAGGAAGATCAACATGACAGACGAACAAAAATATCTATTCGACTTGCAAGGTTTTATCGTGCTGAAGGGTGTTATTCCACAAGAGGTGGTCAAGGCATGCAATGCCGTCCTGGATCAGTACGAAAATATGCCGCCCGAAGACTATCCGTCGCCCTTGTGTCTTGGAACAGAGCGGACGGAAAAGGAACTCTACATCTCTAATATTATGGAAGCCGACAGCACCTTCAACGCGCTGATTGATATTCCAGAGGTGTTGGACGTGATTCAAGGCGTAACCGGTGGACCCTACCGTCTCAACCATACCTACACGATTTACCGATGGGGTGGTGGTTATACAGGCTTGCACATGCACGGCACACCGATTATTCCGAAATGTCAGTATCATTGCAAAAACGGAGAGATGGTCTCGACCTTGACAAAGGCTGTCTTTCCGATGTTAGATTGTGATGTCGAAGACGGGTGTTTCGCTGTTATACCAGGGGCGCATAAGAGTAATTTCCCTAAACCCTGGGGAGGTCATCCGGATGAAAATCCGGTGCTAACCCCGATTCCGGCGAAAGCGGGCGATGCTATCATCTTTACAGAGGCATTGACACACGGCTCTGTCATCAATGTCTCTGGCAATCCGCGACGGACGCTCTATTACTGTTATAGTATCGGTTATATGCCAGATTGGGGCGGTCAAGGTTTGCATTTTAGTCCAAATGTTATGGAGAGCCTGAGTGAAGTTCAGCAGGCAATCCTTCATCTTAAATAGTTGTCAGTCGTCAGTACGATTTTTTTCTCCGAAAAAAATCTGTCAGTTTTCAGTTGTCAGAAAGAATAGCCGTCAGCAGTCAGCAATAGGCGGTCAGTTTTAAGAGTTATCAGTCTGCCTCACAGTGAGAAAAAGAGGCTTTCGGAT
>VXXH01000371.1 GCA_009835515.1 Candidatus Poribacteria bacterium | reverse complement strand
ATACCACATTCTATGGTGTGATGTCAAATCTTTTTGGCATAGACATAGACGCTGAGATTGGTGTATAATAATTGTAACGACTCTAATTCTCAGTGGATGCTGAACCTACCTGATAAAGTTAGAGGGAATTTCACCCATGAAACATAACAAAAAATGTCTATTGAGTCTCTTCGCTTTTGTATTTCTCTTCTCATGTGTGCGGACACCACAACAGAAAGTTTCCGAAAGCCTTCCAGCCCTAACAGCAAACCTCGCAGCCGAAAAAGGCAAAGCATCTGTCGTCCGTATTACCGGTGGTAACTTGACGAAAATAGGTGCTGGCAGCGGTTTCTTTGTGCAACCTGATAAAGTTGTGACGAATCTTCACGTCGTCGCACGTCCCGGACCCATTTTCGCGAAACTCAGCGATGATGAAACCATCTGGATGATTGAGGGGGTCGCGGCGTATGATATGGAAAACGACCTCGTCATCCTAAAAATCGCAGGTGAAGGCGTGCCACTCTCTCTTGCTAACAGTGATGCTGCCAGAAATGGTGAACGCGTTTATGCCATAGGCTACCCTGGGGGTGGCGCGTACAAACTCACAGAGGGAATGATACGCAGCAGCCGGTATAAAGATAAATGGCTACAGACAACAGCTAATATTTCTCAGGGAAACAGTGGCGGACCTATGCTAAACGGCGAAGGTAAAGTCATCGGCATCAGTACCGCTGTAGACGATTCCTTCAGTTATGCTGTTCCGTCAAACTTACTCAAGGCACTGCTTTCCCAACCCGCGCAAGTTGAGCCTTTGGTGGATTGGTACAAACAAAAACGTATTCGTGCGTATGGTTACCACCAACGCGGCGAAGATAAATACAATTGGAACGATTATAAGGCGGCGATAACCGACCTCAATAGGTCCGTTGAATTGGACCCTGAATTTACCGATGCCTACGCCACTCGTGGGAACGTGGCAGTCCATTATGGTGAATCTATGGCCAAGTATGGTAGCATCACTGAAGCGCGGCAACACTATCACATAGCGATAGCCGACTATACCGAGGCTATCAGATTAGAGCCTGAAGATGATGCAAACTACAACGGCCGGGCGCATACACGGTGCCACTACGGTGAGTATGAAGTCAAGCGACGAAATACTACTGCCGCCGAAAAACAGTATCAAGCGGCGATAGAAGACTATACCAAAGCCATCGAGTTAGATTCAGACGACGATAGAAATTATAGCGGTCGCGGCTGGGCAAAGTCGCTCCTTGGTGGACTCAACGCTGAACAAGGGGAATTTGACAAAGCCGAAAAACAGTATCAAGCGGCGATAAAGGACTGTACCAAAGCTATCAAGTTACAGCCTGAAGAGGATACAAATTACAGCGAGCGTGGATGGGTGAAATTCCGCCTCGGAGAATTGAGAACCAAACAAGGAAAAACTGCGGAAGCCCGAAAACAGTATCAAGCAGCAATCATGGACAGTGAAAAAGCTATTCAACTCGATCCGGATGAAGCCTTCGACTATCATACACGTGGTGTCGCAAAAGCTGCCCTTGGTGACTATAACGGCGCGATAGATGACTTGGATGTATCTATAGAATATAGCCGCAGTTATACTGAAGCCTATAACAGCCGCGGGAAAGCGAAGCGGGCACTCGGGCGACATGACGCTGCAAAAACTGATTTTGAGAGAGCACTTCAATCGAGAGGGAGAGGCGATGTAACGACACAGGAGTTGGAAAGAGCATCGACTGAAATGGTACGGATTCCCGCAGGTGAGTTTCAGATGGGCAGCAATGAAATCACGGATGCAACCCCGAGACACACTGTCTACCTTGACGAATTCTATATCGACCCGTATGAAGTGACGAACGCACAATTCAAGGCGTTCATTGATGCAAACCGTGAGTGGCACAAAGACAACATTCCGAGTGAATACCACGATGGCGACTATCTCAAACACTGGGATGGGAACGACTACGCCAATTGGCAAGCCCATCATCCGGTTGTTTATGTGAGTTGGTACGCCGCGATGGCTTATGCGAAGTGGGTCGGCAAGCGGCTGCCGACAGAGGCGGAATGGGAGCGGGCAGCGCGCGGCGGCATTGCGCATAAACGTTATGTGTGGGGTAATTCTCGCGATCCCGGCAGCGCGAACTACGGGTATTACGGAAAGCGCACCCGAAATGTCGGGAGTTATCTGCCGAACGGGTACGGTTTACACGACATGGGCGGGAATGTATGGGAACTGTGTTTGGATGAATATAACAAAAACTTTTATAGGCGTTCCCCAAAGGAAAACCCAGTCGCGGGTGTCTCCGATATTGAGGCGTTGATGGAAGATTTCACGAGTGTTCAAACGCGGCGCGTGTCCCGCGGTGGTTCTTGGAATACGCCTGGACCCGCGAGTGTGGCGAGTCGCGGGAGTGATAAGCCGACAAACACCAACGGTTGGCTCGGCTTCCGTTGCGCAAAAAGCGCACCACGCCAGCAAGATGCCGAAGCGAATCCTTCATCTGACACTGCCGAGTGAAATAGGTTTCTTGTCGTCTGAATGCACGTCGCATTTGGGCGTGTACGCCGCAAATCGCGGAGGGCGCGGAGAACACTGAAAAGGCGACGCTAACTTCTATATTGCCTTTCGTCCGAGATGGAGACCGTCCGAAAAACAATATCTTCATTCCGTGTCCTCTGTGTCTTCCGTGCATTCAGACAGAAAAGAGATCAGAATTACAGAAATGTGAAGTGCATATACATTTATATTGATCGGGGCAACTATATGTAATCAATTAATTGTCGTCATCCCTGTCTACGAGATGGAACGGTGTTCCGTCTGCTTGTGCCTTTCGATACTTTTCAAGCCTTTGTAACTGTGAGTCATTGGGCCAAAGGGCGTATTTCGCTTCCAGAAAAGCGACGTAATCATCTTCATCACCGGGAAATCTAAAGCCTCCAAACCATAACTTTGTCTCTCCTTTAACAACAACCTCAACCTCTGGAATATCCCCATGCTGTTCGATTAACTCTTCTCTGTAGAGTTTAGCAAATAACTCTGGATCATCCGTCTCACGCCTCAATTTTATCTTCAGCGACCTTTCAAGGTTGTCACGATTGTGCTTGGTGGGCCAGAGAATATATTTTGCCTTGTCAAGGTTAATCGATTCGTCAAGTGTATATGAAATGTAGTCTTCCGATGCTGTCGCTTTCCTTCGCTCATGCTCAGCAACGATATGAACGGCTGGAATGTTCCCGAATTGTTTGAGCAGGTTTGCATGGTAATATTTGGCGCGTAACTCACGATCCTTTGTCTGCTCCCAGTTTGTGGGCACATCTAACGCCATCAATTCTTGGATTTCTGCATCGCTAAGGTCATAAGCGAGTTGACTGGTATCGTAAAGTTCGCTGGGTATCACTATCGGATCTGTCTCTTCAGGGTCACCGCAGCCAACAAAGCAAGACAGACTAAAGAGGCATACAAAAGTGATCAAACCCAGAAAACATCTTTTCAACATTATTAGGTCCTCCTTGAAAAAGAGTGAAATACATGTTCCGTTAACTTGTAAACCGCCTTCCTATTAAGTATAGGGATGAAACTGAAAAAGTTTAGAGTAAACTTCGTTTTTTCAAATCGGTCGGCGATATAAATCAGCATAGCACAACCTCTGCAATTGTGTTACTGTAATTTTGTTATAAGCCGCTCTGTTTTTCTTCAAATATGGGGACATCTGCCAGAACATTAGGATACGCAAATTTCCCTTGACTTTCACGAATCTCCCTGCTATAGTAGTCTTATGCAAGAAGCACTCCTCAGCGTACAAGACCTCAAAACCTATTTTCGTACCCCGGAGGGACTTGCCCGCGCGGTTGATGGTATCTCTTTCGACATTGCGCCGAACGAGATTTTCGCGCTTGTGGGTGAGTCGGGTTGTGGGAAAAGCGTCACCGCGTTGTCAGTGATCCAACTCGTCGCACAGCCTGCCGGATTCATCGCAGGCGGTGCCATCTACTACAACGGACAGGACATTACACGCCTACCGGAAGTTGAAAAACGGAAGATTCAGGGCAACGACATCGCTATGGTGTTCCAAGAGCCGATGACCAGCCTCAATCCCGTTTTTACGATCGGCTACCAGATTTCGGAAGCAATCCGACAGCATCAAGACCTTCGCGGCGCGGCTGCGAAGAACACGGCCATCGAGATGCTTGACCTCGTCGGTATCCCGGAACCCGCGGCGCGTTACGATGAATATCCACACCAGATGTCCGGCGGTATGAAACAACGCGTCATGATTGCGATGGCACTCTCTTGCCGTCCGGGGCTGCTCATCGCTGATGAACCCACAACTGCACTGGATGTCACCATACAAGCACAGATCCTTGAACTCATCCAACGCCTCCAGCAAGAGTTACAGATGGCAGTGCTTTTGATTACACACGATTTAGGGGTTGTTGCCAACATAGCCGACCGCGTTGCCGTTATGTACGCTGGAAAGATTGCCGAGGTGGGCACTTGGGAGCAACTCTACGAGACCCCGCAGCATCCCTATACGGTCAAACTTCTGGAATCGACACCGGCTCGCGATAAACGCGGCACGCAATTACACACGATTGCCGGAAGAGTTCCGAAAGCCACCGACTATAATGATGGCTGCCGATTCGCCGATCGCTGTCCGAAAGTTATGGACGGGTGCGAAACCATTCCGCCGACGTTGCATGCCGTTAACGGCAGCGAACATAACGTCGCCTGCCACCTCTACAACCCTGAACCGCCGTTCAGTGCTACAGTGGCTGGTGCCACAAAACTGGAACTCGAAACGGGTATGGATAAGATAGGAGATTCCACCACATATACATCGGACACACACCCGCAACTTCAGGTAAAAAACCTCTGTGTCCACTATCCGATCCAGAAGGGCATTTTCAAACGGACGGTCGGTTACGTCTATGCCGTTGATGATGTTACGCTTGATATTCCACGCGGTAAGACGCTTGCACTTGTCGGAGAATCCGGGTCCGGCAAAACTTCTTTCGGCAAAGGGATTCTCCGATTAGGCGTGCCGGTCAAAGGCGATCTTATCTATGACGGTGAGAACATCGCAACTGCGACGCGTCAACATCTGCACCCGTATCGGAAGCAGATGCAGATTATCTTTCAGGACCCCTACGCCTCGCTGAATCCTCGGATGACCATAGGTGCTATTATTCAGGAAGGGATGCAGGCGCACAGTATTGGAGAATCCGCCGAGGCACGCCAAAATCGGGTCGCAGAACTGATGCAGCGCGTCGGTTTATCGCCGGACATGGTAACGCGCTACCCGCACGAATTTTCTGGCGGTCAAAGACAACGCATCGGTATCGCACGCTGTCTCGCTGTCGATCCGGAGTTCATCGTCTGTGACGAGGCGACGAGTGCGTTAGACGTATCCGTGCAAGCGCAGATACTGAATCTCCTAAAATCACTACAGACCGATTTCAATCTCACCTATCTCTTCATCACGCATAACCTTTCTGTTGTTGAATATTTTGCGGACGAGGTGGCGGTGATGTATCTCGGTAGAATTGTTGAGCGTGGGACAACAGAGGAAATTTTCGATTCGCCGAAGCATCCGTATACGCGAGCACTCCTCTCTGCTGTCCCGAAGATGGACCCGCAAACTGGTGTTGAAAAAATTCAATTAGAGGGGGATGTGCCTTCACCCATCAATCGTCCATCTGGTTGTTATTTTCATCCGCGCTGTCCCGAAGTCATGCCTATGTGTAAAGACACATATCCAGACGAAACACGTTTCACACGAACGCATTCATGCAACTGTTACTTATACCAAAACGCTGAATAGATACGGAGTAGGGTTAAAAGCTCGTTGTCCTCGAATTGTGAAGATAAAAAACGCAATTCCACCAAATGGACACCGATTTAGACGAGAACCGGTTTTTGACAGGGGTCCCCACTCGTTACTGGGAAAGGGCGGAAAAATCGAGCAGAAACCCAATCGTTAAAAATATGGAGTAGGGTTAGCATCTCGTCGGTTGTGGGCGTTGCCAAGTAGAAAACGCAATTCCTCTAAATGAACACCGATCTGAGCGAGAACCCGATTTTGACAACGGAAAAATCGGAGCAAAAACCTAATATTTAAAATTATGGGAAAGATTAAGATACTCTCTGCAGATGTTGCTAATAAAATCGCCGCTGGCGAAGTCGTTGAACGTCCCGCTTCAGTCGTCAAAGAGCTGATCGAGAACGCTGTGGACGCAGGAAGCACCTCCATCCGCGTCGAAATCCGTGCAGGCGGTAAACGTCTCATCCATGTCTCCGATAACGGGATCGGCATGGAACGCGAGGACGCGCTGCTTGCCTTAGAACGCCACGCGACGAGTAAAGTAGACCGCATTGAAGACCTCGAATGTATTCAAACGTTTGGGTTCCGCGGCGAAGCGTTAGCAAGTATCGCCTCAGTCTCACAATTTGAACTCCTCACCCGGACCGCCGACGCGCTTGAAGGGACAAAGGTTAGTGTTGATGGTGGGGTCTTCCGTTCCGTACAAGAGAGTGGATGTTCTCCCGGCACGCACATGTCCATTAACAACCTCTTTTACAACGTCCCCGCCCGTCTGAAATTCCTCAAGACCGATACCACCGAGATGAACCACGTCACGAATCAGGTGACATGGGCGGCACTCGCGCATCCGAACATCCATTTTTCGCTGACGCACAACGGTAGGTCAATACTTGATGTCCGCGCCTGCGATTCGCATCTGGAGCGTGTACGTCTGCTCTACGGCAAAGAATTCGCCGAGAACCTCATTGAATTCACAGAGGATTTGCCTGATCTAAAGGTGTATGGCTTACTCGGAAAACCGGAGTTTACGAAACCGAATCGTGAATATCAACTCTTTTTTTTGAATCAGCGACCCATCCGCAGTCGGATTATCGGTGCGGCACTCACAGAGGCGCTTGACGCTATGGTAGCCAAGGGACGGCAGCCGGTCGCGCTGCTTTTCCTGACGTTGGAACCGGAGACCGTTGATGTCAATGTGCATCCCGCTAAAATTGAGGTGCGGTTTCGCAACGAACGGACGATCTATAGCGGCATCGTCCGAATACTCCGCAACGCTGTCCATAAAGCGAAATATATCCCCAAAATTGAGACACCTACCGAACCGACGCAATCCGAGGAAGACGCTGAAACCCGTGATAATAGTCTATCAGGGCGGGTTTCCACGCCACGCCACACGCCGGGTACTGGGCAGCGGCAACGCGCCACAACCCCTATAGCAGGGACACAGCGGACGCACGCCCCACAAGTCCCGACACAGGAAACAGACGGCATCGAACAAGCACCGGAAACCGTTGACACTTCGGGAGCGCAAGCCGCGTCCACGCCGACTGAAATCGTCATACAACCCCCGCAGCAGGAGATCCCTGATGGCGTAAACCTCAGTCTGCTTGACTTTGAGAACGTCCAACTCAAGACGAACCTCTTTAAAACGTATATCGTCGCTGAGGCGGAAGACAAAATCTTCTTCATCGACCAGCACGTTGCCGCCGAGCGCGTGCTTTATGAACGTTTCGTTAACCAGATGCAAGCCGATGGAATCCCTGTGCAAGGGTTACTACTGCCAGTCACGCTTGAAGCCACACCGCAGCAGCTCAGTGCCTTGAAAATTCACGGTGACATCTTCGAGAAACTCGGTTTTGATCTGGAAGAGTTCGGAGGAAACACAATCCTGATTCGGGCGATTCCGTCGCCACTCCCAACCCGCGTCGCCGCACAGACCGTCACTGACCTACTTGACAAACTCCCGGAAGCACCGCATACCGACGTACAACTCCCTGAAGCCATCGACAACGCTTTGATAACGCTCGCATGTAAATCAGCTGTTAAAGCCGGGGATACGTTGGATACCAAGGAGATGATGAACCTCATCAAGGAGTTATCCGAGGCGAAACTCCCGTTCAATTGTCCGCACTCGCGTCCAATCATCGTCGAAATGGGGCGCGATGAATTAGAACGCCGTTTCCATCGGTAACCTCCGCCAGGTCCGGTAGGTGCGGTTTGATGAAGATTAATTTTTTAATTCAGTAATATTGGAACGTGCGATAAATCGCACTACTACGAAC
>VXXH01000670.1 GCA_009835515.1 Candidatus Poribacteria bacterium | reverse complement strand
CACATGCAGCAGAGGATTATCTCAAGTCGATTTACAAGTTACAAGAGAAAGGCGGTAAGGTTTCGACTGGCATTTTAGCGGAATACCTTGAAGTGAAACCCGCTTCTGCTACTGGGATGATCAAAAAATTGAAGACGATGAAACTGGTGCGTTATGAACGCTATAGAGGTGTGACGCTAACGGCTGCCGGGAAAGCGATTGCGCTTGAAATCATCCGGCACCATCGCTTATTGGAACTTTACCTATTCAAAGCACTCGGCGTTCCGTGGGATGGCGTTCACGAGGAAGCCGAAAAATTGGAGCATGTCATTTCGGAAGATGTAGAGGCACGGATGGACGAGTTTCTCGGTTACCCGACTGCCGACCCGCATGGTGCGCCGATACCGGATAAAAACGGTGTTGTGACACAGACAGCATCCATTCCGATGACAGATCTGCAGAACGGACAAAGTTGTGTCGTTGCTGAAGTGAGTGACAACGATTCGGCGTTGCTCCGACATCTCGGAAGCTTTAACCTTTATCCGGGTACGGCGTTTCGGGTGATTGAGGTTGCCCCGTTTGAGGGCCCATTTACCATTGATATTGCGGGACAACAAGTGGTTATTGGACGTGAAGTCGCGAAACATATTTTCGTTGATCAGGTGCAAGATCCAGATAATGTATAGGCGCGCTTTGAAAGCGCGTATATTACCGCCGAAAGGAATCGAAAAATGGAACAACAAGAACGGACTCGACCTGATGCTAAAACGATTAAGGTGTGGAAACACCATTTGCAAGATGAAATCGATGCCAGTTTCCTGTATGGCATTTTCGCGAGTCTTGAATCAGATGACAGGCGAAAAGAGATATTAAGCGAGCTGGCCGAGGTAGAAAATCAACATGTAGTCCGTTGGCAGGAGATGCTCACGGCATACGACGTAAAAATCAAAAGGCAACAGCCGACATTGAAAGCACGGTTGATGGCGTGGTATGCTCGCCGATTTGGGAATACGTTCCCGCTCTCGCAGATGCTGGGGGAGGAGGCGAGTGAAGTCAAAGACTATCTAACGCTTCACAGAAACAGCACACTCGCAGATGCAAAGGAAACCGCGCTTATTTTAGCCAAGGAATCCGCCCAACATACAGAGAGTTTACAGGAACTTACCGGAACGATTGGTGAGCCGTGGCACAAAACCGAATCTGGAGGCATGGTCGGCAACATTGTTTATGGGTTTAACGACGGCTTAACGGCGAACTTCGGGTTAGTCGCTGGCGTTATTGCTGCGACATCGGATATCTCCACAATCCTTGTGACAGGTATCGTTGGAACGGTCGCGGACTCGCTCTCTATGGGTGCTTCAGGGTACCTTGCAGCGAAGAGTGAACAAGAAGTTTATGAACACGAAATCGAGGTTGAAAGAGAGGAAATTCGCCTCATGCCTGACATTGAGGAAGATGAACTCGCCCTCATCTACGAGGCGCGCGGTTTACCAAAGGAGCAGGCACGGGAACTTGCACAGGAGGTCATGGAGGATCCAGAGAGAGCACTGGCGGAGAAAATCCAAACTGAACTTAAAATCGGGGAAGTCTATGCAACACCGATCAAAGAGGGATGGATTACAGGGCTCGCGACGGCTATCGGTGCTTTCATTCCGGTTGCGCCGTTCCTATTTACTGAGGGTATGCTCGCTATTTGGATCTCGTTCACACTTGCCATGATGTCACACTTTGCTGTCGGTGCCGCACGGAGTTTCTTCACAGGACGCGGGCTGTTTCGGAGTGGCATTGATATGTTTATTGTAGGACTCGGTGTTGCCGGTGTTGGCTACCTTGTCGGTGAATTATTAGAACACTTTTTCTTTGGGAATTAAAATTATGTACAGAATATATCTATCAGTATGTTTAATAGTTATACTTGCGAGTACCGGATGTGATCCAAAAGCACCGCCTGATGTTTCCGTCGGGACAAAGTTTCGCGTCGTCACGACAATAGGGATGATTACCGATATCGCCAAGAACGTTGGCGGAGATCGGGTTGAAGTCGTAGGCTTGATGGGACCTGGTGTAGATCCGCACCTTTATAAGGCAAGTGCCGGTGATGTTCAGAAACTCAATTCAGCAAACCTCATTTTTTACAACGGGCTGCATCTTGAATCGAAAATGGGTGATATTCTCGCCAAGATGTCAGGAGATACCAAGACCGTTGCTGTAACGGGTGCCGTTGACCAAAGTCTACTCTTAACACCACCGGAATTTGAGGGACAATATGACCCGCATTTGTGGTTCGATGTAACACTTTGGATGAAAGCCGTGGGAAAGGTTCGCGATGTTCTGAGTGAATTTGATTCAGACAGCACTGTAATGTACTGGAGCAATGCCGAACGCTATCTTGCAAAACTCGCGGAACTGCACCAGTACGTAAAATCTCAAGCGGAACGTGTACCACCTCAGCAGCGGGTGCTTGTGACAGCACACGACGCGTTTAACTACTTTGGAAAGGCTTATGGGTTTGAGGTTCGCGGATTACAAGGGATTAGCACCGCGACGGAGGCAGGCATCGCCGATGTGCAAGAATTGGCTACTTTTATCGCAGAACGGCGTATTCCGGCAATTTTTGTGGAATCATCTGTCTCTTCAAGGAGTCTTGAAGCAGTGAGAGCCGCTGTGAAATCAAAAGGGTTTGATGTGAAAATTGGTGGAGAACTTTTTTCTGATGCGATGGGTAACGACGGAACACCTGAAGGCACCTATATCGGTATGGTTCGCCATAATATTGATACAATTGTGAGCGCGCTGACCGGAGAATCGGGGATACGAACCTCTTCTACAGCGGAGAATTAGGCATGCAAGCGTCCAAACCGAAAGCCATTGAGGTAACCGATCTGACGGTCGCCTATCAGGATAAACCTGTCTTGTGGGATATCGACCTTGATGTGCCACCTGGGGTGCTTCTGTCAATCGTCGGTCCGAACGGTGCCGGTAAAACGACGTTAATCAAGGCAATTTTAGGGTTGGTACGTCCTGCGGCAGGCAATGTCTTGATTTACGACAAACCTTATGAAGCGCAACGGCGGATCGTCGGTTATGTCCCGCAACGGGGCAGCGTGGATTGGGATTTTCCGACAAACGTTCTGGATGTTGTTATGATGGGACGTTACGGCGCACTCGGATGGGTTCGGCGACCCGGAAAGAACGAACGCGAACTGGCGATGCAAGCACTTGAGAAGGTCGGTATGGAGGCGTATATCACCCGCCAAATCAGCCAACTCTCCGGTGGACAACAGCAACGCGTTTTTCTTGCACGCGCACTCGTTCAAGATGCTACTATCTATTTGATGGATGAACCCTTCCAGGGTGTAGATGCTACCACGGAGCGGGCAATTGTGACACTCCTGCAGGAACTCCGAGCGAATGGTAAAACAGTCGTTGTGGTGCATCACGACCTGCAGACAGTAACCGACTATTTCGACTGGGTGATGCTATTAAACATTCGTCGTATTGCCAGTGGTCCCGTTGAGGAAACGTTCACATCAGACAATTTACGCGAGACTTACGGTGGACGCGTCGCATTCATGAAATAGCAGTCGTCAGTCGTCAGTCTTCGATTAACATTTTGTGGTAGTGCCTTTATCTGTAAAGACCACAATCCGCCTTTGAACCGATAACTGATAAGTAATAAAAAATGGAAAATTTAAGCATTCTAATCCATCTTGATTATACCCTCATGGTTGTTGCCATCGGCGCGGCGTTACTCGGTACTGTGAGTGGTGCGCTTGGTACTTATGCTGTTTTGCGCAGGCAGAGCCTCCTTGGCGATGCGATTTCGCATGCGGCGTTGCCGGGCATCGCAATCGCTTTTTTACTGACAGGTAGCAAGGCACCGCTGATTCTGGTACTCGGCGCAGCGATCGCGGGATGGTTAGGCACACTCCTCATTTTGAGTATTGTGCGGCTCACACGTATCAAATACGACAGTGCGCTCGGTCTCGTGCTATCTACGTTTTTCGGTTTCGGATTGGTTCTGCACACGCTTATCCAGCGCACCGGTAATGCGAATCAGGCGGGGTTAGATACGTTCCTCTTTGGACAAGCGGCAACAATTCTGGAGCGCGATGTCCTAACAATCGCTATACTCGGTGGTGTCGCGCTCATGATTATGTTAGTTTTTTGGAAAGAGTTGAAACTTCTCGTTTTCGATGAAGGTTTCGCTGCATCTATCGGACTTCCGACCCGTACACTTGATATTTTGCTGACGAGTCTTCTTGTCATGGCGATTGTTCTTGGGTTACAGGCGGTTGGTGCGGTGTTAATGAGCGCGATGCTTGTGGCACCGGCAGTTGCCGCGAGACAGTGGACGAACCGACTCCGTCTGATGGTGTTTCTCGCTGGATGCTTTGGAGCACTCGCGGGTGTAAGCGGGACTATTATCAGCAGCACGGCATCTCGCATCCCCACAGGTCCAACGATTGTGCTATGTGCAACGGTTGTGGTAGGTATTTCAATCACTTTTGCCCCGAACCGTGGACTTGTATGGGACCGGATACGGCACCAACGGAACAGGCGCGATCTGAAAACGGCAACGGGTAGATTATTAAAATAACCATATCATCGGAGTGTATACAGCACATGTTACAAGGTCATTTTGATATCCAACTCATTGCGATTGTCACGGCGGTAGCATGTGCCTTGCCCGGTGTGTTCTTGGTGCTACGGCGGATGACTTTGATGAGTGACGCGATTAGCCATGCAATTCTCCCCGGCATCGTACTCGCCTTTTTTCTCACGGAGAGCCTATCATCGCCGCTTCTGATTCTTGCTGCCGCAGGAACGGGGGTGCTCACCGTCTTTCTCGTTGAGTTGCTACAACGGACAAAACTGGTGAAAGAGGATGCCGCGATCGGGTTGACGTTCCCGGCTCTTTTCAGCGTCGGTGTGATCTTGATCTCCCGGTTCGCAGGGAATGTTCACTTGGATATGGATGCCGTTCTGCTCGGTGAACTCGCGTATGCCCCACTCAACAAACTGAAGGCTTTCGGATACGATCTCGGCCCTGTTTCTCTATATGTGATGGGCGCGATTCTTGTATTGAATCTTGTCTTTATCCTCCTATTTTACAAAGAATTGAAGTTGGCGACGTTTGACGCAAGTTTAGCCGCTACGCTGGGGTTTGCACCGGCCCTTATCCACTACGGCCTGATGACGTTAGTATCAATAACCACGGTCGGTGCGTTTGACGCGGTCGGTTCGATTTTAGTCGTTGCTCTCATCGCCGGCCCTCCTGCTACGGCTTACCTCATGACAGATAGGCTCTCGCGTATGCTTATCCTAAGCGCGATTATCGGTAGCGTGAATGCTGTCAGTGGCTATTGGCTCGCTTCTCTGTTTGATGTCTCTATTGCAGGCGCGATTGCGACGACGACGCTCCTCATTTTCGGGTTGGTTTTTGTGTTGATTCCGAATCGCGGGATTATTGCTATTGCGCGTCGACAGGCGCGCCAGAAATGGGAGTTTGCCCAGACGATGTTGGCTATCCATCTCTTTAATCACGAAGGACTTCCTGAAGCAGAAGCGGAATCGGCGATTGCAGACCTTCATGAGCATCTCAGTTGGGATCCCACTTTTACAAACCAAGTCGTAAAACACGCGCTGAACAACCAATACGTCTCGCGAAAAGAGACGCAGTTGGCTTTAACGGAACATGGACGTACGATCGCGCAGCAGGCACTTGTGCAATAACCGTACTATATGGCATCTTCACATGCTATGTTCAATAGCAGAGGTTGCTACTATGAAAAACACTATACAGAAAATTCTTGTTGTTCTAATCCTACTTAATCTTATGTGGATAGTAAGTGCAGATGAAGCCGCGCTCAAAAATCCAGACGGTTCATGGAAATGGACGAATCGGCTTATTCATGAAACCAGTCCATACCTGCTCCTCCACGCCCATAACCCAGTAGATTGGTACCCGTGGAGCGATGATGCCTTAGCACTTGCAAAGAAAGAAAATAAGATCATTTTTCTCTCTGTCGGCTATTCCACGTGTTACTGGTGCCACGTGATGGAGCGCAAAGTCTTCTCAAACCCGGAAATCGCTGCGGTGATGAACAAGATTTTCATCAATATCAAGATTGATAGGGAAGAACGTCCGGATCTCGATGAAATCTATATGACCGCGACGCAACTACTGGTGCAACGTGGAGGCTGGCCCAATTCCGTTTTCCTCACGCCTGACCTAAAACCCTTTTACGCTGGCACCTATTTTCCACCGACAGATATGCCGGGCAGACCCGGGTTCCCAACGATCCTTGATGCCGTTCACGAAGCGTGGGTAACGCGAGAGGCAGAGGTCATTGAATCCGCAAACCAAATCTCAAATACCATTGCGATGGCAACAAGCCGTGGGTTCACCGCCCTTAACGCGAGAGTACTGGATAGAACGCTCATTACTGGTGCCTTGGATTACCTTCGGACGAACTATAGCCAAGCTTATGGTGGGTTTGGCACAGCACCGAAATTTCCGAGTCCGGCTAATCTCGAATTCCTGATGAGTGAATATCAGAGAGAATCGGGGTTACAAGCCTCTCCCGAAAAAGACGAATCGTTATTGAAAATGGTGACACGGACGCTGGATATGATGGCTTACGGCGGCATGTATGACCAAGTCGGCGGCGGGTTTCATCGATATTCCGTTGACGCGAAGTGGCTCATCCCGCACTTTGAAAAGATGCTTTACGATAACGCACAATTGGCGAAAGTATATCTTCGTGCCTATCAGTTGACGCGAGAGCCGCGTTACCGACGCGTTGCCGAAGAAATCTTCAGTTTCATTTTCCGGGAGATGACGGCCCCCGAAGGCGGCTTCTATTCGGCATTGGATGCTGAAACGGATGCCGAAGAAGGGAAATACTACGTCTGGACCGCTGATGAAATCCAGAAGATTCTCGGAAACCCAAAAGACACTTCACGTTTCAATGAAATTTATGGCGTGGATAAGGGGCCCAATTTTGAAGGTAAAAGCGTTCTTTATGTCCCTGAAGGGTCAGAAGTAGAGGATTCTGTGAAAAGATTGTCAACAGCACGCGAAAAACTTTTGACAGCACGCTCTGAACGCGAATATCCGTTGTTGGATACCAAAATCATTGTTAACTGGAACGGTTTGATGATAGATGCACTCGCTTATGGTTATCACGTGCTTGGCGATGAACGTTATCTCGCCGCAGCATCAAAAGCTGCCGAATTCGTTCTTGGGACCATGAGAAAACCCGATGGTGAATTGTGGCATACCTATACCGCTGGTGTTGTCAAGCAGGATGCGTATCTTGATGACTACGCCTTCTTTGTCCGTGGTCTGCTCGGATTGTATGCGGCGACAGATGAGAATCAGTGGTTAGCTTCGGCACGCACACTCACCGATAAGATGATCCAACTGTTCTGGGACGATAAAAACGGTGGTTTCTATTACACGAAAGCGGATGCGAAACATCTTATTGTACGTACTAAGAAACCTTATGACTCCGCCATTCCATCTGGTAACGCTGTCGCTGTCAAAAATCTGTTAGCACTTGGGGCAGACTATCGGGATTATGCTGAGAAAACGTTGCGCATTTTTGCAGAGTCCATGGGACAAAGTCCATCATCTTTCATGTATATGCACTTTGCCCTTAACGACTACCTAACGCCGGAAGAGAATCAAGATGCCTTCGGATCATCAACAGTAACCGCAACTGCTAAAGTTAAAGAGAAAGATGATACAGTTTTCAATGTGGAACTTCAACTCAAAATTGCCGCGGGTTGGCACATTAATGCCAATCCTACAGGACAAGATTATTTGATTCCGACAACAGTAGCAGTAGACGTGGATGCCCCGGTAGAGATTGTCGATATCGCCTACCCGAAAGGTAGATCCACGCGTTTTGAGTTTAGCGACCAGCCTTTGAATATTTATGAAAAAAGCCTGACGATCCCGCTACGTTTAAAACAGAAACCGAATGTAACCCAGAAGAAAAACGTCCCAATCACACTCAAGCTCACCTACCAGCCGTGTAATGACACTGAGTGTCTGTTCCCGGAGGCTTTGGATGTTCTCTTAGAATTGCCATAGTTTCTACACAAATGTCGTCCATTGGGACTAAATGCAACACCGCTTGTAGGT
>VXXH01000233.1 GCA_009835515.1 Candidatus Poribacteria bacterium | reverse complement strand
TCAGCCGCGATACGCCGCCGAATCATATCCTAATGGCAAACAATGGCGATATGAAACGTGGAAAACTGCTAGCTTTCAACGGGCAGGCGATCCAGTTTGATTCAAAATTGCAGAGATCTTCCGTTCCTATGGATCGCGTGGCGCGGGTCGTCAATGTTAGCAAACCAGAGATACATCCCGATAAATCCGTACTTCCCGACGATGCTTTCAAGGTGCAGGTCTGCGTCAAGTTGACCGATGGTTCAATTTTAGTCTTTGATCCGCTTGAAGTTAGAGATGACAAACTGCTCGGACGCTCACCGATCTACGGAGCCGTATCGGTTCCCATAGAGAGTATCGAATATCTCTACTTCGGAGAGCAAGCAAAATTCTTCAAGGATGCCTTTGAAGAATGGGTCGTCCGTCCAGCAAAAGAACCCGCGTCCGGCGGCAATCCATAAATGATTTGTTTTCGGTGTATGCGTAATTATAGATTTCACTTTAAATCAACTGTTTCTCCACCCTCTGTCGCCCAGTTAGTGAGACGATCTATCGGAATCGTCCGCAAACCGACTTGGGCGTTTCCCGTATAAAAGACGTAGCCAACACCATCTTTAATGTACATACGGGGCCAACCGACCCAATTATTATCAAATTGGTCTGCATTGATGCCGAGACCGGGTAAAGCCGGGTTTCTCGGATAGTACTCCCAATTAACGAGGTCCTTCGAGCGGGCAAGTCCCACCGTATCCCACCAACCGTGATGAGACAGATTGTCTTCAGGCTTCCAAGTATTACAACCTTCATACCACAAATACCACATCTCACCGATCCGATTTAAGGATCTTGGTCGAACATGAACTGCGTCCCAGTTGTCCAGCGTTTCAGGCGCGAAGACTGGATTCCGTTCATCGGGATGCCAGTTCACCAGATCGTCGCTGTACAGGAGATAGCCACGATCCCCTGCCGGTCCCCGCTGTGGATGTGGCGTAAAGCCTGCGTAGAAAAGGAGATAACGATGCGATAGTCCCTCAGCCCGAATAAGATCAAACTCGTGCGCATGCGTCGGATGTTTGTAGACAGGGTTGTCCGTATACTGAAAAAATGGACCCATCGGATGGTCCGCCACGGCTAACATGAACCCTCGCCACTCTGGAAACTTCTGTGCAGAAAACATAATCGCAACGCGTCCGTCATCTGTGACGACAGCACCACTCACGTACAGATTGTCGTATGGCGTATCGAGATAGGAGATAAGGGGTTCAAGATGCCCCTCCCACTGCTTTAGGTCTGAACTCACAGCCACGCCGATCGTTCTTCTTGAAGACCCTTCCTCATCACCAACCATTCCTGCCATAACATACATGTAATACAAGCCTTCGTATTCAATAATCGCGCCAGGGATAACCTGCTTTTCATAAAAGGAACCTTTTGGACCACGGGATATGATCGGTTTGGTAATCTCTTGGAGCCACGGAAGAATTGTCACTGTCCATGATTGAAGACTGATGCCTGCTGGCGTTTCAACGCCAAGAGAGTTATCCATCGGTTCGTAAACGTTTTCCCATTCACCCAACGGCCCCCGAATCCAACCAGTCGTCCTGTTGACCCAGAACCTGAAAAAATTTCCCTTCTTCAGAATCCCGACGTTCCACGGTGGCGTTCCAAGGTTATTATATGTCTTCCAGATTCGCGTGTCCGTGCGGGTTTCTCGAACAATCTTAAGTCCATCCACAGAAATAGCAAGGTACGCCCTCTTCCCTAATGCTGTGTCTCCAGAGAAAAAGATTCTACTCTCCTTACTGCCTGATTCTCCGGTCAACACCAGATTCATTTCATAGTTCCCAGTGACGCGTTTTTCTACCACATTTCTATCCTTTTAAGTTGACTCGGATCTACCGTAAGAGACGGTTGAATCCAGTGGATAGACCGGACACCTTAATTTCTGGTAATCGTAGTTGAAGAGATTTGGGCTATGAACACCAGGGGTCTCCACTTCCAAAATCTGATGTGCGATGGGTGTGTAATCCGCTCGGAAATGCACAGCAGATTTGAGGGCGATGAGTTTGCGCGCTCGCGGCTCAATCCCAACACTCCGAAGCACCTCAGCATCGTAAGGTTGAATCCGCCTCTCCGTCAAGATAACCTCAACGCCGCCGACTTGAATGACAGCCGTCCTACCCATGTTCCCGGTAGTGCCACGCCCCATCGGACCCTTGAGAACAAATCTGCCGTCAGAAAGCACTTTGACATCCCCTGTGAGTGCCACGGGTGCTCCGTGTTGTGTGTCCGTTTTCCCACCGACATTCAATTGGACGCTGTTTCCGACACCCGCCGCGACTGCCTGGGCGACCGATTCAGGGTCTGCGATCACCGCGACAACGGCATCTTGAACATCTGCTTCTATGAATTTTTGTAGAATCGTTGTACCGTCACAGGGACCACCACCGCCGGGATTATCCGCACCATCAGCAAGTACAATCGGCTTGCCATCTGCCTGATTGGCGATTTCAATTGCGGCTTCAACAGTATGTAGATTAAACGTGAACTGTTCGCGCATCTCCCAAATATCGGACGCAAACTGATCAGCGTAGACTCCCGCGAGTGCCATATCCCCGTTAGTGGTAACAAGTATTGAAACGCCAGCATCCGTTATATCGGCGAACGGGAAGCCCATAGAAAGGGTCGCTGTCACAACACCGGGTTCGGTTTCAAGCGCATGAAGTGCGTTGACCACGTCCGTCATTGGGGTTTTCATTGTGCATTGCGCAGGAGGTGCTGTCAGTAGTGGAAGTTGACGGTATGCCATCGTCGGTTGAATCTTACCCTCATTCATACCAAAGAGCAGCTGTCCAGCTTCAAACCCGCGTTCATAGCAATCTACATGCGGATAGGTATCGAATCCGATGATAACGTCGGAGTAATCTGCCATTTTGGGGGTAATATTCGCGTGTAGGTCAAGCGTTGTGACGATCCATGTTGTGCCTACGATCTCACGTACCGCTTGAATTAAGTCCCCTTCTGCATCCTCAAGTTCATCTGTTACCATCGCACCGTGTAAGTCGAGGAGCACCCCGTCAAGTTCTCCGGCGTTCTGCAAAAGTTCTAAGAACTCCGTCTTGAGTGTCTGATAAGCAGTATGCTCTACCATGCCAGACGGTGTCGCAAACGTCCACAGCAGCGGGACAGGTTGTAAATTGAGTTGTTCGGCGACATTAAGGAAACCACCGGTAATCGTTCGGGTCCCTCGAAACGCGGTGATAATTTCGTCTCCGCGGTGGTAACTCCCCTTTTTAAAGTTATCAAGAGTTGTCGCGACAGGTGAAAATGTATTGGTTTCGTGTCCGATACAACCGACTGCGATTCGCATGGGCTGCCTTCCTCCACTATAGATTGTGAAACAAATATACCACATCTTTGTCAGCGTGACAAGCAGAAATTCTTGACTGCTGATGGCTGATCACTCTCACTGCGAGGCAAACTGAAAACCAACAACCGATAACTAACCACCAGATTTTTGTTAATCAAAAAGCCGAGATTTGATAGAATAGTTGATAGAAGTGCTTCGCTGCCAGATTTCAGGGTTACCAACATCAATACAGCTAGTCATAGGAGAAATCGCTATGGAATATACCTATCTCGGCCGAATTGGGCTACGGGTGAGCCGTCTCTGTCTCGGCACCGTCAATTTCGGCAGACACGCATCCGAAAAGGACGCACTTTCCGTGATGAGTCGGGCTCTGCAAGCCGGAATTAACTTTTTCGATACCGCTAACATCTATAACGAAGGTTTAACGGAGACGATTGTTGGAAACTGGTTGGCAGCGGATAAAAGTCGGCGCGATCAGATTGTTCTGGCGACTAAATTGTATGGCAAGACGGGTGAGGGTCCGAATGATGGTCGTCTGTCGGCATATCATATCCGTCGGGCGTGCGAAGATAGTCTACGCCGTCTGCAGACCGATCACATAGATCTCTACCAGATGCATCATGTTGATCGCCGCACACCGTGGGATGAGATTTGGCAGGGGATGGAGCAATTGGTACGTGAAGGTAAAATCCTGTACGTTGGTAGTAGTAACTTCGCTGCGTGGGACATTGCTCGTGCACAGGGCATCGCTGCCCAGCGCAATTTTCTTGGGCTTGTCTCAGAACAGAGCGTGTATAATCTCCGGAGTCGGACAATTGAGCTTGAGGTGCTCCCATGTTGTCGCGAACTCGGTTTGGGAGTCATTCCATATAGTCCGATGGGCGGTGGATTGCTCTGCGGTGTACTCGACAACCCAACCACCGGACGGCGAGGTAGGGAATCACTTAGACAAACGATTGAGAGGCACCGATCGCAGTTGGAAGCGTATGAAGAACTCTGCGCATCAATAGGGCAACCCCCGGCTAACGTCGCTTTGGCATGGGTCCTCAGCAATTCCGACATCACAGCACCGATCATCGGACCGCGGACGGTCGAACAACTTGAAGATAACTTGTCCGTTTTGGAATTGGAATTGGATGATGAAGTACTCGCAAGACTCAATGAGATTTGGACAGGACCCGGTGGTGAAGCCCCAGAAGCGTACGCGTGGTAGCGAGCAGTGATATATTGAGTTTCACCTCTCAAGAAGCTTCAAGATTCCTATAGTTTCGACACGAACATAGTTGATTCTCGATTTTTGATGCCCCGTCCAATCTCGATGAATGCCACGCACATTGCCCTTGATTCATTATCTGTCTAAATTGAATCTGTATTTAACGACAACCCTATAAAACCCGCAAAAAGGAGTAAAAATGTCAAAACGTCCAAATATCCTATGGTATTGTACAGACCAACAACGTTTCGACACCATCGGAGCGTTAGGAAATCCACATATTAATACACCGAGACTCGACGAATTTATGGGTCAATCGGTCACATTCACGCACGCTTATTGTCAATCTCCTATTTGCACGCCTTCTCGCGCAAGTTTCATGACCGGTATGTATCCGTCAGCCGCGAGCGTTACCGGCAATGGTAACCCAGTTTTCCCCGAATATTACGAAGACCGGCTGATTACCCATGCCCTCGCACAGGATGGCTACGACTGCGGGTTGATTGGCAAACTCCATCTCGCAAGTGCTTATGAAGCACAAGAAAACCGCGTCAACGATGGTTATCGCTACTTCCAATATAGCCACGACCACGGAAAGCCGAATGCTTTGGGACACGAATACGCAGATTGGCAACGTGGACAAGGTGTTGATCCTGAAGCGTTGATTGGAGCGAAGGCAATCTCGCAAAAGTACCCGAACAGGACAGGACGCGTGAATGCACCGACTTCCGATCTCGATAACGTTCCCCCGCATCTTCACCAGACCTACTGGTGCACCGAAAAAACAGTTGAATTTATTGAGAAAAATCGTCGAGAAAATCAACCGTGGCTGCTGAGCCTCAATCCGTTTGACCCACACCCACCCTTTGATGCACCTTGGGAGTATTACCGGCGATACGACCCAGAAACACTGCCCGGTCCACACTTCCAAGAAAGCGACATCGCCTTTCAGTCGAAATTGACAGAGGCAGGCATCGATTTCCAATCTCAGGCAAAACCCCCTTCAGAGTGGGACGACAAGCGGATGCAAGCGTCTTATTACGCCATGATTGAACAACTCGACCACGAATTCGGACGTATCCTTGACTATCTTGATGCCGAAGGACTCCGTGAAGATACTATTATTATCTTCACGTCGGACCACGGAGAGGCACTCGGTGACCACGGGTTGGTATACAAAGGCTGTCGTTTTTACGAAGGATCGGTACGGGTGCCGCTCATTATTTCTTGGCAAAACCATTTCTTGCAGGATGTCCAAAGCAATGCTCTTGTTGAACTGCTCGATATTGTCCCGACACTGTACGATGTGTTGGGTGCAGACATCCCTTATTACGTCCAGGGTAAATCGCTCGCGCCACTCTTGCGTGGTGATGTCCCTGCTGACAAGCATCGAGAGGCGGTTCGTTGCGAATTTTTCGATGCAATCTCAATGCCCGACCAGACCCACGCCACGATGTATCGGGATCGACGCTGGAAACTCGTCGTGTACCATCAAAAAGGGGTTTGTGAACTCTACGACCTTGACAATGACCCGTGGGAACACAACGACCTTTCCGAGCATGCCGATTACCAAGCTGTCAAGTGGGAATTGATGCAAAAGAGCTTCGATGCCGCCATCTATGCGCACCCTCAGATGATACCTCGCGTCGCTTCGCATTAGTGTTTTTTGCCTATAAGAAGGGGGAAATAGATGACCGTACGAGCAGTTTTAATCGGTTTGGCCCTCGTCGTCGTACAAACGGCGATTACCCCCTATAATGACTACTACCTCCAAGGGACCGATATCTCAGGAAATCACTTTCCTTTAGGGGCAGTTTTTACGCTGATTTTTCTCACCTTAGTCATCAATCCGATTGCAAAAAAAGTCGTGCCTCGGGCGGTGCTAAGTCCAGCAGAGTTGATGGTCGTATGGGTAATGATGGGGGTAAGTTCAGCAATTCCATCAAAAGGGATGATCGGATATTTACTCCCGTATCTGGCAGCACCCGTCTATTTTGCGACACCTGAGAACGAATGGGCAGAAACGCTTCACCCACATTTTCCAGAATGGTTAATTGTGTGGGATATGCACGCCGTTACGGATTTCTATGAAGGGGAGTCGTCTGTACCTTGGGTACTCTGGATAAAACCGCTCATCGTCTGGACAGTTTTCATCCTCTTACTCTACTGCCTGATTATCTGCGTATCAATTGTGATACGGAAACAGTGGATTGAACGCGAGCGGTTCATATTTCCGCTCGTTACTATACCCGTAGAGATGGTTCAGCAGGCATCAACACATCGTCCTCTGGATGGCTTTTTCAGGAATCCACTAATATGGGTAGGTTTTGCTATCGCCGCCGCGTTTCATCTGCTCAACGGATTGCATGAGTATGTTCCCGCATTACCGACCATTCCGAATCGGTACGACTTGTATACCCCATTCACGGAACGTCCATGGATCGTGATGGGGTGGTGGCCGCAATTTCGGTTTTTTCTCTATTTTTCCGTTATCGGTATAACATACTTCCTCGCTATGGAGGTATCGTTTAGCTGCTGGTTTTTCTTTCTATTCTTCAAGTTACAGTACATCATCATTAACGCTTTTGCGATTCCTATCAGTCCGTGGATATCCGCGAGAGGCCAGACAATGGCTGCCTATGTCGTCATGGTTCTCGCCTTCTTGCTTAACAGTCGATCTCATATAAAAGACCTTTTGAAACGTACATTTCTGGAGTCTGCTGCCTCCACAACGATTGACGATTCAGACGAGGCATTGCCGTATAGATGGGCAGTCCTGGGAACCATCTTTAGTTTCTTACTGCTTGCTGGGCTCTGTGTCTACGCTGGCATGTCACTTTGGGTTGTCTGTAGCATTATCGCACTTTTTTTAATTGCTTCTACTGCGTTATCATGGATGGTAGTCAACGGTGGAATGCTACTGATCCAAGCACCGATGTACCCCGTCGAATATTTCGAGATTATCGCTGGCTCAAGGATCATCGACGCAAGCAGTCTGTCCCTCTTAGGGTTTCAGCGGGTAATGATGCGCGACTGGGGCGGTATTCTAATGCCGAGTGTTCTACACGGGTTAAAAGCAGCGGATCCTGTTCGATTAAGTCGGAGAAGTATACTCGGTGCGATGGCACTTGCTATTGTTGTCGCTATCGGTGTTTCCTACGCTGCATCACTGCCCTTGATTTATGAAAAAGGCGGCTTAAATCTACAAAGGGGACCCTTCGTGGGTTCCCCAAGATATTTCAATCATATGGTTTCCCTGATTCAGTATCCGAAAGACATGAAATTAGACGAGGCATACAGCATGCTCTTGGGTGCTGGCATCACCGGCTTTTTACTGATTATGCAGCGTCAGTTTATGTGGTGGCAACTTCACCCAATTGGATATGTGATGGGTGCGGTTTATTCATCTTATTTTCTCTGGTCTTGCATGTGTGTCGGCTGGTTTTTGAAGTATCTGGCACTCAAATCAGGCGGCATCGGATACTATCGGCGGTTCCGCCCCCTCTTTATGGGATTGATCATCGGTGAATTCGGTATCGTAGGGTTCTGGATGGTCATAGGGATATTTACGGGTGTAAATTAACAAGGTGCATTACCCGGTTGATTTTCCTAAT
>VXXH01000170.1:800-8222 GCA_009835515.1 Candidatus Poribacteria bacterium | reverse complement strand
GTACAAAGGATAATTTCAGTTACGATGCGTATCAGAGCGCGTATCTCGATATTGAAGACAATGAACTTTTCAAGAAGCTACACCCATTTACAGCAACCTCGCTGGGTTTCCAAACACAACAGCAACGCGAACAGACGTTGAGCCTTGAATATTACCTGTTTCCCGGTTCTTACGGTGTTACCTCCAAACAACTGAAAGGCGTAACCCAAAGCGATGGTCAAGATTTCAGTAAGCACGACACATTGCGCTTTTGGCTCTATGGCGACAAAAGCGATACAACCTTCGTTTTGCAACTCGCGCCGACCGTTCGTACCGGCTACCGCAGCTCATTTTACAGCTCGGATCCGTTTGTTAACCAAACAGAGGAAGAAGATATTAACGTTTTCGAGAACCTGACAGACTATTATGAATACACAGTGCCTGTAGACTTTGAAGGTTGGAAGTTAATTGAAATTGATCTACGTGACCTGCGTAGAAATGCTTACCCTGATCTGGATGCGCATGTTTCAAGCGTTCCTGTTGGCGCAGAAACAGAAATTGGAGAACCCGTGCCTACCACCAACCCCGAAAGCATAGACGATGCCCCAGATGGACATCCAGATGGTTTCACAATCAGAGGTAGAAACAACACGCGGCTCTCTATCAAAAATATTGGTGGTATCCTGCTCGGTATCCGCAACGATACAGGTCGTGAAATCAGCGGTGACATCTGGGTGAATGAGATTCACTTGGGTGATCCACTTGTACGTGCTGGCTGGGCGCGTCGCGGTAATATGTCAATGTCACTCGGCAGTATCGTGAAGTTGCGTGGCGGTTACGCAAGTCAAGATAAAGACTTTGAAAGCGGTGCCGGTCAAATTGGCAGACAACGGCTCTCTTCACGGGGGTATAGCACCACAAACAACGACTACAACATTGATGCAGATGTCACCATTTTCCCGTGGCTGCCGATCCGGTACGGTATCCGACAACAAGACACTGAAACTGAAAGTGTGCGTGGTAGTTACAGCAGTTTCCAGAGCGGGAAAAGTGAGACCCGTACCCGAGATTTCTCTGTCCGATTCAACCGAAATCCGTACCCAAATCTCGGCTTCGCATATAACTATCAAGACTTTTGGAACGAGCGTCAAGGCACGCAAATTAGTCACCTCTACACCGGCAGTTTCCGATATGAACTCGGATCAAAACTCGGTGTTAACGTGCAGTATCGCCACGAAGATGTGCTCGCTAAACCAGAAACGGCAACCGATACCACCTCAACTTCAACATCCTACTATAGTTATGGTTACGGCAGAAATAGAGATGAAAAAACCGATAGTGGCACAATAGCATTCAACATCAGTCCAACAAACATCTTCAGTTTGAACCCAAGTTACGATGTCCGTCGGACACTTGAGAGACGTGAAGATCAGAACTATAGAACACCCCTTACAAGTGGTGTAACGACAGAACCGGAAGCACCTGAGGAAACTCCTGAACAAGATTTCTCAATCGCTGAACGGGAGCATCGCCTCTCCCTGACACCTCGACTGAATCGAGATTTGATCGGCATGCGTCCGACTGTGACAAGTCGTATGAGTTTTCGTGAGAATTGGTTCAGAGAACAAAAAAACGCATCCCTTAACGGTAATGTCAGCCTCGGCATGAACCTCCGCGTTCAAAAGTGGTTCGGCTGGTTTTTGAGTCCTGAAAAAACGCCAAACCCTGAGAACCCTACAGATGGCCCCCAAGACAGCACATCGCCCTCTTCAGTAGGAGGGGTTTCTAACCCCGATTCCCTATCCTTGCCAAGTAACGAAGGAAACCCTGAAATAATTGAGCAGCTGCGAGAAAACGGTATCGACGAAACGCAGATCCAAGAGTTAGAAGAAAACCGCGGCGACTGGATTGAACGCGATAAAGGTGAGACAGGAAATAGTGTAGGAGCGAGTTCTACTCGCGATCAAGCAGCACAAGATGGTATCTTGCATAGAATTCTGAAAAGTTTTACGATTAGTACGAATGCCAATTTTACGGCTACCGAATCGTATCGGCAGCTTGCATCCGGGTTGTCTGCCTTAGAAATTTGGTCGCTTGCGGATGACGCAAAGGAACGGACGAATTCCCGGCGCAGTAATCGTTACACAGTTCGCGGCTCGGTAGACCCGTGGAGTTGGGCATCCTTAGGAACAAATTTCAGCACGTCTGAAAGTTTCCGGAAAAGTTTAGGGAGCACGTACACGTCGCACGCCGAGTCGTACGAAGCCGATTTAAAACTGAAGGCACAAGAAGCCTCCAGTTTTCAACTGCGCTATAGTTTTACAAAACGAGACAATTCAACACTGGAAACGACGCTCAGCGATAGCACGGCACACACGCCATCACTCAGCTGGATACACACCTGGGGTAAAGAGACACGGACAGCATTGGGTATACGCACAACACTCCGAGACCAACAACGGAGCGGCATACAGAGTAAGGCTTTGATCGTAACACCAAATCTTAGTATTGACTATCGGTATCGGACAGAAAACGGTATACGGTTTCCGTTTTTCGGCAGAATCCCACTTAAACACGACTTGGAGTTGACAAATACCCTCTCTTGGTCGATTCGTAGAGAAAATTTCGGCCTAAACCGCGAGGAACGCTCCGAGCGTTACGAGACGACGCTGCGCGTCGGCTACAAAATCAGCACCCACATCTCAGCAAACTTCCACCTCGGTCTCAGCTACCACCACGACAGAGTCGAAGAAGGCAGAGACTTCCTCTCCGTCGCAAGCGCACTCACCATCCGCGGCGAAATCCAGTAATAGCGCAGAACAACCAACCGCAAACAAAATAGCCACCAACCACCAACATTTAACTGTTAGCAGATTGTTGCTTAAGAGGAGGTTCGGAGATCGTGAGTTTTGACATGTTGCCTTCCTCAATTCTGTCAGCGAGGGTGTCCAGGACTTCACCGAGTTTAGAGGTTTTGTTGCGTTTGCGGGCGATGTAGCCATCAACAGCATCGAGTGCAAAGATGAGGGCGATGGTGAAAATCAAGGCGATGGATAGGGCGCGCTGATGTCCAAAGAGGGCCATAACAGCAAAGGTTAAGACTGGGCAAGCGATTGTGATCGTGTTTGCGAGCATGTTTATTGCAGTTGTAAATCCTCGTCTATTTCAGAGAAACCGGTTTTGAGGTATTTTAGATCCGGTTGGATGTCGGGAGGGTAGTGTATTTCCCAAACTTTGACAGGCGTTCCGCCAGTTTTTTGAGTTTCGTAAACAAGCTTAAACGCGTCACTTGGAACGCCTCGTAGGAACAGGCGAATCGCGACGTTCTCCCATGCGATGGGCGGGACATAATAGCCTTTTTGGAACTTCTGAGACTCATCAAAATAGAGGAGGATGCCTCCTGTTTTTGACCCATCTTGATTTTCGGAGGCGGTGCGTTTTTTATTTTCAAAAGCGACGTAAGGGAGAGTCGTCGCTATCCCTTTTTTGCGGACAAGTATAGCGGTGGTTGCTGTGTTGTTTTCTGGATGCATATCAATCTGGATGTTCCTGAAAAAGGGTGTTGCTTTTTCAGGAAATAGAAAGATATTTCCTTTTTCGTATATTGGGTCTCGGAGTACAATGATTTCAAAGTGCTTGTTGTGTTCGGATGGACTTCCAATGACAGAATAGGTGAGTGCATCCCTAACGATGTCGACTTCAGTTAACATCAAGTGGGTTGCCCCGTGGGTTTTTAGGAATTGAAGGATTTCTTTTTCAGATTGTCCACAGAAGAGGTATCGGTAATAGAGATGGATCCAATGCTGTATGAAAGTGTCCTGGTCCGTAATCGTTTTGACACCGCCAAGGACGTTGAGTTGGCTACCGTGTATCCAGTCCGTAGCGACGACAGCCGAGTGTGAGAGTTCTGCTTTCATCCACTGAAAAGTTTCAGCAACGGTGCTGTTTATCGGCATGCTTCTGCGCACATGTGTCGCATGCCGGATTTTCTGGGCGTATCCGAATGGAGAAGGGATCCATATAAGAACTGCAAGCATTGCGAGTGCCAAGCTTGTTTTCAGGACCCCCTGTGGTATCCGTCCGCTGAGTTTTTGGATCAGTTTCACGTTACAGAGTTTCGCGCTACAGAATTGTATGAGTTCCGCGGTAAAGAAAGCGAGGACAGGGCTGGTAAAGATGGAATACCGTACCGCATCACGCGAGAGGGCTGTCCAAATCAGAAACCATGCAATGGCGGCTACAGAAGCAAGTTCATTTTTCGGACGGAAGTCACGCCGCCAAGCCATAAACATGATCGTCATCACAGTTGCAGCGATAGCAATGAAAAAGAGGATATTGGTATTCTGTGTCCCGCACCAGCTATCAGGGTATTCTCTAAAAAAGGTGGTTAATGTAAAAAGCGTAAGCGGCAGGATCAGGTGGGCACCATAGTTTTTCCACTGGTGCATGGCTGTCGTCATGAGTCCCATGATGCCTAATACAAAGATATATCCGTAGAGCATTCTCCAATAGTTTGAATCTGTGTGTACGAGTTCACCAATGCTTTGCATCAAGGGGGTTTGACTCAACGGCACGGTCGTTTCTGCGAAGGTGTTTCGTTGTATCAAAACATACCCGATTGCAAGGCACACGGTTGCCACCATCACTCCGAGCGCAAGGGTGCGGGCATGCGGGCGGAGTTTTTCTACTTTTGACAGCAACAGGTACCGAAGGGCGCGTATGCCTAAAAGCACAACGGGTGGGACAAGCACAAACGCAAAGAGGTGTTCGGCAAAACCGTAGCCGTTCCGATAGCCCGGTGAGGCAAGATAGAGTGTTGGAACAAAACAGCACACCCACAGCAGATAGAGGCCGAAGTTGTTTTCGATTTCGGAAGAGAGGAATCGCCACAGCTCCACAACCATAATCACACTCAGGAAGACACCGAAACCTTCCCAACTCATACCGCCCAGAAAGACAAGAAAGCCACTCACAATCGTCCAAATCAGCCGTTTGCGGGGTGTTCCTGCTTGGAGAGAGACAAGATAGGTCACAACGGCAAGGAGACCAAGCATCAGACAGTAGGCATCTCGGTCGCCGAAGCCAGCAGTGCTTCTATTGATGGCCCCCGGGAGCGTTGCCAAAAGCACACCGACGAGACTCGCAGTGAACAGCCCGAAGGAGCAAGTGAGATAGAGACAGAGCGAACCGATCCCGATACAAAAGCAGACCACAGGCATGTAGACGGTAACATCATAAAGTGTGACAGAAGGAAATAGCCACGCCACAGCTTTGTGAGTGTATGCAAGGGTATAACTGTAGAGGTTGAGGAGTTGCCCGTTATCTCTACCGAGGGGCAGCCACCGGTGCATATCGCGGGCGGGTAATGTCCCTTGATCCGAGATTTGTTGTGCCTGAAAATAGTAGAGATAAGCGTCAACGCCTGTGAAATGTCCTTCTGGTATTGCGCCGACACTCTGAACGCGAATCCAGAAGGCAACACAGAGAAAAACACCGAGGAGAACCGATTTGAGTAGCATTGAGCGGTTGAGCATTGTCGCGAGCGATCACTCCTCATCTTCGGTGGAAACCGAATTTTGATCATGAGCATCGGCAGCAGCACTCTCTGATTTTGATGTTTCTTTTGGTGGGATGACGGCTTTCCCTCCGGGGAGGCTCCAATCATTTATGATTCGCGTGCCATCTGGCAGCGTTCTGACGTTGTAGTAGCCACTGGGGCCTCGGTGATAAAAATGTGAAGTGCTCCCGGCGTACCTCAATACAGGGGTTTCACCTAATGGTATCCCCTCTTTTATGTATCGCTCTCTGTCCTTTTCCCACATTTTTAATTTTGCTTTTGTGGCATCTGAGGGATAGAGATGGGCTTCTGCAGTGTAGAGTTCTATTGCCTCATCACTGGTCATTCCGGTCCCCGTGTAGTATTTTTGCTTCAGCCGCATATACGTGCGGACTTCCGGAATATCCCCAAACTTCTTGATCAGTGGATTGTGTGGACTGGGATTGTCTGGATCATCCCGCATTGGGTTCACGAGCACGAAAGGATCTGGGGGATCCTGTTGATCGTGAGCAGTTGGTGTGTTAGGGAGGGGCGCGTTGGCGTGCCTCGTGCTGCAACCCGATAGCATGGTTACGATCATAAAACAAACGAGTAAAGCGTTCAAAGTTTTCATTGTGTTCACCTCACGATTTTAGTGCTTCTTGGATACTCGGTGGCTCTTCTCTCCAAGAAAATCTCCAGGCTTTCCTTGGTTCTTGGATCTGGCCACAGATGATACTGAGCTCGCGTAAAATCAATGCGTTCATCCAAGGTCCACGGCTGGTTTTTGAACCTCTTTCGCTCTAATTCCATGAATGTGTGAACCTCAGGGATGTCGCCAAAACGTTTTAGGAGCCCGACAAGTAGCATATCGGCCAGTTCATCTGGATCCATCTCACTGATATCTGGAAGTTCTCGGGCAAATGGGCTTCGGGTGGATTTATGCTCGTGTGCGTCATCGGTTTGCCACGCTGCACCCTTTTCTTCCACATCCTTGGTCTGTTCCGCCGCGTCTACTTGCGTTGTGCTATCTTCAGTCTTCGGGGTTGTGGACATCGAATTTTCTACGATATTAGTTTTAGGTTCAAACACGCCGGTATTTGCGGGCGGGGTTTCCAGTACGGGGGTCTCATGTGGATGTGCGTCAACAGTTTGTTGTTCTACAATGGGTGATTCGGGCACGCTGTCGGCAACTCTTTGTGTATCCCACTTCGCGTAGAAAAAACATCCACAAGCACAGGTGACAGAGAGGATAGTCCCGATCATAAGTTTTCTCATGTTACGGCTCCTATTGGACTGTGTGGATGTTTTGGAGAAAAACATCCAGCAGGCGACTTAATCATCCTCATCGCAATCACTACAACTAGTCACCCTCATGGTAACATTGTCGTAGACATGTTGATTTTTCTTAAAACCGTGAGGTCCGTGAACGTGCCTGCCATGGGCATCGATTTCGTGTGGATCGGGGTAAACATCTACAGGATCTAACGTGCCTAAGAATAGCACGTTCCAGCGTTATTGTCAAACGAAAAAAGCCGCATAGCGAGAGACCACGCCTGTTGGAACAGTCCGCGATGCAGTACCAAAATCCCTCAATACCTCGTGTAAAACACAACTAACATCAACGGATTTGGCTTACACTTCATAACTCAAGCAAGAACCGTGCCAATAGTTAAAACCATGATATCCATCCCTGTTATAACTTTGTCCGCCAAGGTGGTACGCGGGATCCAAAGTGTACGCGGTGTCATGGGAACGCTTAAAGTTGTTTTTCGTCGAGTGTTTCAAAATGAAACACATTTGAGAGCCATATAGGTTGCGGAGTCTTTGATAAAGCGGGTTTCAGTGTGTTGTGTTCCAATATGGAACACTGTTCCATATTGGAACAACATTTTTACCGTAACAGG
>VXXH01000170.1:0-790 GCA_009835515.1 Candidatus Poribacteria bacterium | reverse complement strand
CGTAACAGGTTATATTTATCCAATTTCCGATAAAATGTGTTTCTACCGATGCCCAACGCCTGTGCCGCAGCGGAGATATTATTGTCGGTCACTTTAAGTGCGTGGATAATGGCTCTCCGTTCAACTTCGTCAAGCGGAAGAATAACGGTGGTATCCGTCGGGCTGCCTGTAGCGGTTTGTGAGTCCTTTTGTGTTAGATGCAAAGGGAGGCTTTGTGGTTGCAGCTGGTCTGTCGTCTCAAACAAAACGGCACTTTCGATGGCGTTTTTCAATTCGCGCACATTGCCCGGAAAGTCATGCTGCATTAACATCTGTAAGGCATCGGTAGAAATGGCACGAACGGGTTTTTTGGCGGCTGCGGCATATCTTTTCAGGAAGTAGTGTGCCAGGATAGGAATATCTTCGTGCCGTTCTCTGAGCGGCGGAACCATGATTTGGAACGCTGCAAGTCGATGGTACAAGTCGAAGCGGAAGTCGCTCTTTTTGGCGGTATCCGTTAAATTCCGATGCGTGGCTGTTAGTACACGGATGTCAATGGCGATGGTCTTTGCGCCACCAATCCTCTGAAACTCCGGTTCTTCTAACACACGCAGCAACTTCGCTTGCAAAGCCGGTGGCATATCCCCAATTTCATCGAGAAAAAGTGTGCCGGTGTTCGCTTGTTCAAACTTTCCGATCCGCCGCTTGGTTGCTCCGGTGAAAGCTCCGCGTTCATGGCCAAATAACTCGCTCTCAATCAATTCGGTTGGCATTGCAGCACAATTGATCGCAACGAAAGGGCCTGCTTTTC
>VXXH01000234.1 GCA_009835515.1 Candidatus Poribacteria bacterium | reverse complement strand
CGCCCCATCCGTACAGCTTCGGCTTTATGTTCAAACATCCATAACAGACGTTCCCGCAGCGCGTCTCGTTCGCCCGCTGGAAAGAGCAATCCATCAACGCCGTCTTTGATGAGTTCGGGGATTCCACCGATATCGGCACCGATCGCTGGTCTGCCGTAGGCATAAGCTTCTAAAATGGACATCGGACAGTTCTCATACAACTCGGATGGCAAGATCATACAGATGCTATTCTGAATGAGTTCCCGAAGTTCATCGCCCTGCTTAAAACCGAGAAGGTGAATATGCTCACACCCATTCTGTTCAAGCATACGCTGGATTTCAGGCACCGCCTCACCATCGCCGACAATATAGAGGGGTACGTGCTTGAGTGGCAGCGCCGCTTCTATCAACGTAAAAATACCTTTGGCCCGATACAACCGCCCAAAATAGAGGAGATAGTCCCCCATTTTGGAGTTCGGCGTGATGTCAGAGACATCAACAAAGTTGTGAACTGTTGATATTTTATTTTCAGGGATCCCATACTGTATCATCTTTTTTCGGTTGAAGTGACATACCGAAATGAAATGGTCAAACTTATCGTGTGAACCGAGTATCCGAGAGGCATAAGATTCAGTAACGTTTAAAGCGGTGCGTGTGAACGAACCTCTATTGCATCGTTTCGGGAGCGCGCGCCAAAAGTGTTTACCTTCACAGGCTTCACAAATTTCTTCGTTTGAGATATGACTATGAACTGGACAGGTCAACTTAAAATCGTGTAACGTCTGAATGAGTGGGATTTCGGCTTCTTTGAGCACCCCGAGAATTGAGGCAGTGAGTTTACCGTAATAGATATGAAAATGCGCGAGGTCAACGCCCGTGTCATTTAGCAACCGTCGAATTGATTTAACGGCACCGCGGGAATATAAAAAGCGCAGCAAGTCCCCTATCCCTGGTTGCTCAAAATTTGCCCCGTGTGGGAAATAGGGTGTCCATTCGGAGGGTTCGTTCTCAGGACTCGCCGCCGTGAACGGGACGACTCGGTGTCCGTGTTCTTGCAACAACTCAGCAAGCAGAAAAAAGTAGCGGTCAGAGCCGCCGCGAATATAGTGGTTTTGGGAGACGTTCAGAATAGTGTGCATTCTGCTACAATTGGTGAGGTTATTTGGATTTCGAGTGCGCACGAGGTATACCTACATTTCGTGTCGCGAAGCGGGTTGTATTTTGTGTCATGCGATCTGTATTGATAGGTAAACTAAGATAGAAGGTTACAACCGGTACCGATGTGTTGATTTTCACTCTCCATTTAGGTGCCAACAAACTGAGAAAACACATCTCGAATTGGTTTAAAGCCGGGGATCATAAATTCTGAACGTGCTTGCAGTTCAAGGGGTGGGTGGTTTTCCCCTAAAACATCTGCAGCTGTTGTCTCCGTATAGAATTCGCCATCGGTTAACTTTGCGAGTTCTTTCACTTCAACGGCTTTCCCCGTTCCAACATCGTAGGTGCCTGTAATATTTGAATCTTCAACATAGCGGACAGCCCGAACAATATCCTCTACGTGGATATAGTCTCGTCGGAATGGATAGAATACATAGCGGAGTGTCCGCCGCATGAGTTTTTCAGGTACAGAATAGTTTTCAGGCGGCCGATTTTCCTCAGCACCGTAGACATTGTAGAGCCTTAAAATGCAATACTTTTCATTGTTTGCTCGGATGTAATCTTCAGCAACTCGCTTGGACCATCCATATAATGATTTCGGGGAGATTGCCGTGCAAGACGATATAAAAATGAGAGAGGCGTTTTCTTGACGCGCCATATCGGCAATTTGTTTTGTCGCTTCGTAGTTCCATTTGAAAATCTCTGGATCTTGATAGAGCGAATCGGCGATTGCGCCGCAATGAATAATTGTTGCTGCTTGTTCTATTGAATTGCGTATTTCGGAGAACAGTGTCTCCCAACGCTGAAAACATCTGTTTTCATCAAGCGTTTTTGCTGAAGGATATGCTTGATGCAAGTGCCCACCAATGTAGCCTCCGTTCCCTGTTAAGAAAACCATCTAAATCACCCCCATATAAAATAGGTATAAGTTTTGCGTAAAATAGCGATACGGGCGCGATAAACCTTCAGAAACCGTGGAAAAACCCGCACGCAATATGTCAATATTGTAACACATCCAACAGAAATTGTCAAGCGACAAGTTACCGCGGGAGCACGCTACAATACACTGATACTCAGCACATCAAACCCTCTGAACGTGTGCATTTTAATCCGAGACAAGCACCCTTAATATTGGTATAACCGCATTGGTCAACTTTTACTTTCAGAATAAAGAACTCACCCATTGATTAAGGCGTTGCGGTATTGTTGTGAGTTGCGCGCGGAAAAGCGCGAGCCGAGCATCATCGGCAATCGGAATAGTCTTCAGCTGATATGGTGCAGTCTCGAGCGTATTCCAGCCTATAACCGTTGTGCGCGCTGATCGAAATCCACCCGCTTTCACCATCTTAATTTCGCGTTCGGTATAATCACCGTTGGGATAGCTGAAATGAGAACATTCAACCCCCAAAAGTTTTTCTAAATCCACCTTGCTCCCCATAATTTCTTGCCTACACTCCATTTCGGTGCAATGCGGCAGAATCGGATGGAACTGCGTATGCGGTTGAAAGTCAACGTCCGCCATCATCTCCTTCATTTCCACGATATTTAGTGCCTGCCTGTCTGGATAAACATTTTCAGGTTCAAAGTCAGTCGTCCGTTTCAGGTATGCCAACCGTTCTGCATTCGGCAACCGCTTGAGTTTTTCTCTTTCCGCTTTAGAGTGTTCATCTATTTTGAACCAAAAATGCCGATGTGTATTGATAATCCGAGTGCAGACGAAGAGCGTCGGACGAATACGATGCTGCTTGAAAAGGGGTAAGAGTTCAATATTACCGGCGTGGCCATCGTCGATTGTAATTACAACACTTTTTTCCGGTACTCGTGAGAAATCCTTCTGGTAGATAGCAGAGACCAAGGTATCCAGTGAGATGATCGTATAATGGCGTGAAAGATAAGCGAGATGTTTCGCGAAGACCGTCGGTTTCGTATCGTGATACATGAGGATAGCGACCCGGTTCCGACAGAGAAATTCCCGAATGAGAATGTGTACGCCTGATAAACAGATGAGGGTTGCCACCATATTTTTTAGAAAATCACGCATCTATTAGATTTCCCTGTAACACATAGAATCCAACAGCGTTAGCCCGCTCTGAAAGTGCGTTTTCAAGCCTTATTATTTCGCCAATTCAGCGAGAAGTGTCGGATATGGAAACCCGGCATCAACAATTCGGGCATCCGTAAACGGTTCATAATGAACCGTGCCTATCTGCTTAGCGATTAACCCTGGATCGCCACCATCTATAATAACATTTGCTATTTCGGTTGGATCTGAATGTCCCCACCAATTGTTGATGACTACGAGGTCAAACTTTACATTCAAGCGAAGCGCGAAGATATTCGCATTTAAATTGTTGTGTTGAATGGTAGACTGGACATTTTCACAGAAAATACCGGTTTCATTCTTAGCAATATTGTTCTTTTCAATACGAGGGAGTGTTTGCCGCCCAATCGTGCTAACTCCGATGCTATTGTCGACAATATCGTTGTACCGAACGCGTGCATCGCTACCATCTAAAGCGATAGCGGTTTCATTGAACCGAAGCGTGCATTCTGCTACCGTCGGTGATGTTGTTTTGACATCCAAGGCGACTGTAGCATATTCTATAACTGTGCCTCTAATAAAACTCTCCAAATCGTGCGTATGATCGAAGAAGATACCGTTCCAATCACCAGGTGCCGGTCCGATATTGTCAGATGTAAGATACACGAGTTGGGTTACCTGCGCTTGTGCCAAAGGTGCACCAATTTTTAGGATCCCTTTTACAGTGACGAAAGCATTGCGTCCAAATTTAACAGTGGTACCGGGTGGAATGTTGAGGGTCATATCCCGTGGAATTTCCAACGTGCCATGGACAACGTACGTCTTCTCAGACTCCCACGTTTCATCTCCGGTCAGTCGATAGTTTTCAAGGACAACTTCGAAGTTGTCTTCCGGTGTAGTAGGATTGGAAGTCTCTTGCGTTGTACAACTCGCGCCTACTGCTAAACCGAGGCAAAAAATTAACAGGTAGTATATTGATCGCTTTTTCATTTTTTGGATGGACTGTTCCAATAAAGTTCCTATTTTGTAAAGTTCGTTGCAATGCTCGGAGATTTTCATCAAAAAATTTCAAAGTCTCGGATCGACGGCTTCACTTTCGAGTGCCAGAATTCCGAAAACGCATTCATGAACATGGGACAACGGTTCACGGTGAACGAAACGCTCAAGTGCCTCAACACCTAATGCAAACTCCCGAAGCGCGAGGGAACGTTTGTGAGAGAGTCCGCGGGATCGGAGACGTTCTAAATTTTGCGGTAAGGTATATTCAGGTCCGTAGATGATTCGCAGATATTCACGACCTCGGCACTTTACAGCGGGTTGGACTAAGCCACGCTTGCCCTTGACGATAAAATCCAGAGGCTTGATGACTGTGCCTTCACCGCCTTGCTCGGTGAGTTCTTCCCATCGGTGGATCGCCTCAGTTTGGCTTGTGTCGTCCGTTACATCAACCGTCCCGTAGGAAGTTGTGAACAACAGGTTCCCTTCAGAATTTTCACAGAGTTTGCCAAGCGTTTCCATGTGCCAGAGATGGTCTTTGTCGAAATATACCGTCCCTTCTGTAGCGAGTAAATGGAACGGTGCTAACTTCAGGTCTGCAATAGATTGGACATGCCAACAGTACTGCTGATAAGCCTTGACGTATCCGGTCACTGCTTCTGCGCGTTGACGATAATTTTCCAATATAGGATTCACGTCAATGCCCTGTTCAGCAGCGGTTTCCAAGGCGGTAACGGCTTCTCCCAAAGCGACACGCGCCGAGGTACCTACAGGTGCATATTGTTGCCGTAACAATTCTTGTGCCTTAACCGACCACGGCATGAGTTCACAGTCGAGACAGATCCAATCTGTGTTTAAGGTCTCCCAATAATCGGCTTTGTCCATTGCTTCCTTCACCCGTTTCAACAGTTCGGTTTCAATTGTAGTATCGTCAAAGAAGCGTCTACCGGTCCGTGTGTAACAGATGCCAAGCGTATCGTCGGCGACACCAAATCGTCTTTTTGCGGTTTCAGGATCTCGACAAACGATAACGACAGCACGCGACCCCATGTGTTTTTCTTCCCAGACGACATTGGATATACCCTGTTTGCGATAATAAGCGAACGCTTCCGCCGGATACTCAAGCAAACCGGGACTGTTTGTCGTTTCGGTCGGAGACATTGTCGGTGGAAGGTAGATCAGCCATTTCGGATCTACAGCGAAACGGCTGATTGTCTCAAGGGCGGTGATCGTATTCTCTTCACGGATTGTCACGTTGTGATGTAACCGCGTGCTGATAACGCGTTTTCCGAGTACATCATCAATGTTCAAGATATCGTCATACGCGTGTGTTTTGGTAGATCGTTGGCTCTCATCCGCAAGAAACGGCTTCGCCGGTTGATAATACGTTTGGTGTGCCGGGACAGATACGAGTGCTTTTTCAGGGTACTGTAGTGCCGTGAGTTTGCCGCCGAAAACACATCCCGTATCAATGTTGATTGTGCGGTTTACCCATTGCGGTTCTGGGACCGGGGTGTGCCCATAAACAACAGTTGCAGCACCGCGATATTCGTCAGCCCAATTAAGCCGAATCGGTAAGCCAAATTCATCGGTTTCTCCTGTGGTTTCGCCGTAGAGTGCGAATTCCCGGACACGCCCGGATGCCCTACCTTGTAGTTCTGTCTTCATTCCAGCATGCGCAACGACCAGTTTTCCATTATCAAGGACGTAGTGGCTCACCAAACCATCTAAGAATTCTGCGATTTGTGTCTTGAATTCGGCTGGTTCTTTCTCCAATTGCGCGAGCGATTCTGCTAACCCGTGCGTCGGTTTTACATTTTTGCCGCGAAGTGCACGCACCAGTTTTACATCATGATTCCCCGGCACACAGATCGCTGCGTCAGCCTTTTGCATCTGCATGACTAAGCGTAATACTTCTGGGACCTTTGGACCTCGGTCAACAAAATCCCCGACGAAAACGGCTTTCCTGCCCTGTGGTGGCGCAACGACAGTGTTACCATCGGGCTGCGTTGAGATGGTATAACCGAGTTCTTTGAGCAATTCGACAAGTTCATCGAAACAACCGTGAATATCACCAATGATGTCAAACGGTCCCTGCTCGTCTGTGCGGTTCACCCATAAGGGTTGGCGTTCGATATGGACGGCTTCAAGGGCTTCCGGTGTGGACATCATATAGAGGAAGTTCCGAAAACCTTCGCGCTTAAGAGTGCGCAGTGAACGGCGGAGTTGCTGACACTGCTGGCGGATGACATGCGGTTTAAAATCGCGGTCGGGACGTGCCTCGTTTCTTTCCTGACAGAGTTTCGCAGGTATGTTAAACACAATAGCAACAGTTAAACAGTGGTATTCGCGCGCGAGTGCGACCAAAGGCTTTCGTGCTTCAGCTTGGACGTTGGTTGCATCAATGACCGTCAATTTCCCGGCAGCGAGCCGCTTTGCAGCGATGAAATGTAGCACTTCAAACGCGTCGTTTGTTGCCGTCTGATCGGTCTCATCGTCCGAAACAAGCCCTCGGCAGAAATCCGATGAAAGGATTTCGGTCGGCTTAAAATGCTTATGCGCAAAGGTGGATTTGCCTGCACCTGAAGGTCCAATGAGGAGTACAAGCGAAGGCTCCGGAATTCTCATTCTTTTAATTTTCCTTGCGGTTCGGTCAGGTCGGATTGGCAAAAACGTGCCTTCCCGTAGAATCGCCTTTCATTTCATCAATGCTTCGGGTAAAAACAGCCATCTGGGTCGGGGTGCCAACGTCCTCAGCCTCCGGTCCGATCGGGTGAAACACAACGGCGTAGCCGAAGCGTTTGGCGACACCTGCTGCCCAAGACTGAAATTCGTCCCGTGTCCACTCGAAACGATGGTCTTTATGCCGAAAATTCCCAGCCTGTAGATTCTCAAATTTCACGTTGTATTCTATGTTCGGTGTCGTCAACACAACCGTCTGTGGACAGGCAAACTCGAAAAGGATCCGCTCAAAAGCCGCGAGTTGTGGTAAACCTAAGTGTTCAATTACTTCCACTACCGCGGCAGCATCGTATCCAGTTAAGCGTTTATCTCGATACCCAAGCGAGCCTTGGAACAAGCGAAGCCGTTCCTTCTGTTTCTCCGGTAACCGGTCATAATGGAGTCGTTCTTGTGCGATCTTCAGCGCGCGATGTGAAACATCCATTCCGACGATCTCTTCAAACTGCTTTTCAGCCAACAATTTACGGAGCAGCTTGCCTTCGCCGCACCCTAAATCAAGGACGCGCTTCGCGCCGGACTGCCTGAGACTCTCAGTCACCGTAGCCAAACGGATTTCGTTCAGACCGATCCGTTCTTCAACTTGTGCCTCTCCTACTTGAACTGTCTCGTCAGTCTCTTGTGCCTCTTCCTCGCGCAATTGGGCGAGTGCCTCACGCGTAAGGTGTCGTTGATGCTTCAAGTAGCGACGGGCAATAGATTCTTGTTCTGGATGCTCAGCGAGCCAATCATTACCATGCTTTAAGAGTTTTTCGATCTCTGCATCACCCACCCAATAGTGCTTCTCGTCGTCAAGTACAGGGATCAAAACGTAGAGGTGCGTGAGGAGTTCGCTCAAGCGACAGGTGTTTTCGAGTGTTACTCTAAAATAACGGCTCTGTCCCCAATCTGGGGAGTGTGGGTCTAACCCGTGTTGTTCTGCTGTTACTGTATAACCCAGCGGCTCGAAAAGTCGTCGCAGCAATTTCTCTCCGCCGCGACAGGGTAAGATGGATAATTGTGCCGTTAGAGGGATCTCGGTCTCCACAAGTTGTGGACGCTCTTTGCATTTGCCGGACAACGCGCTGCCAAACACCCGCGCGATTGCGACACTCAAGAACGACGAAGCGACGTACGGACGGTCACTAACGTATTGTGCCAATGCGAAATTTTCTGCGAATTGCCCGTGAGGACGGCGGACAAGTGCAACTGAATCAACATCAAGCAGCAGTGCTGCAGTGCATTTTTCAGTGCATGCTTCTGGATAGAAGACGTGTGCTTGCCCAAAGGTGAGCGCGAAGGATTGCATCCTCGCAGGGTGCTTATGTAACAG